>NZ_DBFSAP010000014.1:0-115971 GCF_048412355.1 Ellagibacter sp. | reverse complement strand
GCTGTCGAACCGCCCGGACTGGCTCACCGACGAGTTCAGCCCGGCGTAGCTCACCAGGGCGGGCGCGTTGCGGAAGCGCGACACGTCGCCTATCTCGGAGACTATCTGGGCGCCCGTGACGTAGGACACCCCGGGTATCGTCAGCACGAGCGGCTCGACCTCGTCGAGCAGGGACCTCAGCCTCGCCTCGACCCCGGCGCACTCGGAATCCGCGAACTCGATCTGCCTTATCAGGGACTTGACCTGGAACGAGGCGGCCTCCTGGCCGAGCCTCGCGCCGATCGACGACTTGGCCGCGGCCTTGATCTCGGCGGCGCGGCCGGCCGACTCGCCGGGGCGCCTGGACGCCTCGGCGATGTCGCGGGCGAGCGAGTCGGACCTCCTCCGCGCCAGCTCGAAGGGCAGCGGGGATTTGGACAGCACCGCGCGGCTGCCCGCCCCGAACATGTCCGAGAACACCCCGGCGTACTCGGGGAAGTGCGCGTCCATCAGGCACACGCACTGGGTCTTGAGCTCCGCGACCATGCCGCGCAGCGACTGCAGGTAGCGCGACAGCGACCTCAGCGACGCCACCTCGTCGGTGGCGAGCCTGGTCTCGTCGTACTGGCCGATGCGCAGCGCCTCGGCTATGAGCCCGGCGTCGACGCGGTCGTTCTTGACCTTGTCGAGCCCTTTGAGCTTGCGCACCGCCTTGACCTGCATGGGGTTTATCACGGCGACCGAGTAGCCCCGGGCGACGAGGAACGAGTAGCACGCCATCCAGTAGTGGCCGGTGGCCTCCATGCCCACGACGACGCCGGACGGCGACTCCGCGAGGCCCTCGAGCCACGCGACGGCCCTCTCGAGCCCGGCCTCGGTGTTCTTGAACGGCATCGGCCGGCACGCCTCCGCCCCGCGCTCGTCGACCGCCCCTATGACGTGGTCCA
Organism: Ellagibacter sp.; assembly: GCF_048412355.1. Classification (NCBI taxonomy): domain Bacteria; kingdom Bacillati; phylum Actinomycetota; class Coriobacteriia; order Eggerthellales; family Eggerthellaceae; genus Ellagibacter; species Ellagibacter sp. Next base: position 115,045 of record NZ_DBFSAP010000014.1, on the reverse strand, counting down.
TCTTGGCGATGTCCACACCCGCGTAGATCATTCCCGTCTCCCTTCTGCGATGCGGCGGGGCCTGCCCGAGCGCCCGGGACCGCAACCTCCCAAAAGAGATCCGAGGTGGCGCATCGCCCCTCATCCAGCTAATTCGCGGCCTTCCCGAACGGGGCAGGATGCCATTCTCCTTATCGGGGTCGAATCCCTTTCGCCCCAAATGCCATGTCGGCATCCCTGCCCGCCAGAGTCTGCATTGCATCTGAAAGCATTCGATATTCGGCTCCCAAATGCAACAACTAAAAGATAGGAGAATTTCATGGCCTACGTTTTCACCCATGCAACCGTCCTCGACGGCACCGCCGACATGGAGCCGCGCCCGAACACCACCGTCGTCGTGGACGACGAGGGCCGCATCGCGGCGATCGGGGCGGCGGAAGAAATCGTGCCGCCTGCGAACGCCCAGGAGATCGACCTTAAGGGTGCCTACCTTGCGCCCGGCCTCGTGAACCTGCACGTGCACTTTTGCGGCTCGGGCAAGCCGACGAGCGCAGGTGCTGCGGGCGACCTTATCGACAAGGTGGTGGGAAACCCGATCGGCATGTGGTACCTGCGGCGCATCATCAAAAAGCACGCACAGCAGCAGCTTGCGAGCGGCGTGACTACCGTGCGCTCGGTGGGCGACCCGGGCTTTGCCGACGTGGACGTGCGCGACGCAATCAACGCCGGGAAGTACCCCGGGCCGCGCCTGCTCACTTCGGGCGTCGGCGTCACGGTACCGAACGGCCACGGCGCGGGGCTATTCGCCCACATCGCTAAGACCCCCGAGCAGGCGCGCGAGATCGTCCGCGACTGCTTCGCGCGCAAGTGCGATCTCGTGAAGCTGTTTATCACAGGCGGCGTCTTCGATGCGGAGAAGGAAGGCGAGCCGGGCGTTTTGCGCATGTCGCCTGAAATCGCAGCGGCGGCAGTCGACGAGGCTCACAAGCTCGGCATGGCGACCGCCGCCCACATCGAGAGCGCAGAAGGCGTGCGCGTGGGGCTTGAAGCGGGCGTCGACACCATCGAGCACGGCGCGGACCTCTCGCCCGAGCTCATCGCGCTGTTCAAGGAAAACGGCATCGGTAAGAAGTCGTCGCTCACCTGCACGGTCTCGCCCGCGCTTCCCTTCGTCGAGCTCGACCCCGAAAAGACCCACTCGACCGAGATCCAGAAGGTCAACGGCAACATCGTCTACAAGGGAATCGTCCATGCGGCGCAGGCAGCACTTGAAGCGGGCATCCCCGTGGGGCTCGGCACCGACTCGGCATGCCCCTACGTCACGCACTACGACATGTGGCGCGAGGTCGTGTACTTCGAGCGCATCGTCGGCGCCCCGCGCAAGCTCGCATTCCACACCGCCACGCTCGGCAATGCGCGCATCTTGGGGCTCGGCGACGAGACGGGGTCGATCGAGATGGGCAAGGCCGCCGACCTCATTGTGCTCGACGAGAGCCCGCTCGACAATTTGGAAGCGTTGCGGCAAGTGAAGATGGTCATGGCGCGCGGCAAGCTTGTCTCGGGGCTTTCCGTGAAGCATCTGCCAGAGCTCGACCGCGAGCTCGATGCGTTCCTGCCGCGAGGTTAAGAGAAGAAGGGCAGGGCAACGCCGCTTAGCTGCGCCAGAAAGCTCTGCTGCAAGACGTTGCAAGTTGGTTTCGCGGGCTTCATTCACTCGATAGCGTCCTGTACAATAAGAGCCGCGTATCACCGAGTGCCCTCCATCCGCAGCGTGAAGGGTCGGGAAGGGGGACCCATGAAAAAGAGCGCCCGCGGTTCTGGTATTTTCTTGCGTGTGTTTTTGTCTCTCGCACTCGTGGTGTCGTTCATCCCCATCACAAGAGATGCGTCGTATGCTGCAGAGGATTACGCTGCGTCCGTCGAGGCAGTGAACGCCGATGCCTCGACCGGGGATGACGCCGACCCCTTCGAAGCTGATGCCGCTGGTGGCGAAGGCGATTCGGCCGCAGGCACCGACTCCGTGTTCGAGGGCGATTCCGATTCTGATGCCGCTGGTGGAGAAGCGGACGCCGACAAGGCTCAGCCTGTCAATTCCAGTGATGCGGACGCATCCGATAGCTCAACGACCGTGAGCGCACCAGACGGCGCCGCGCAATCTCGTCCCATATGCGAGTACGGCAAGCTTATGCCAAACGGCTATGTGTACGAATGCGACGAATCGGGCAATCTCAAGGAGTCGATCGATAAGTCGGACCCCCAATCGCATTCTGTAAATCCGGGGGAAGTCAAGAACCTTATCGTCGATTCTCAAACGACTTCGATTCCCGAGAGATTGTGCTACAGCTCTACCTATCTTCAGTCTGTACAGTTTGAGAGTAAGGCCCTCGAATCTATTGGCGAGTATGCTTTCTTCAATTGCGAGAACTTTTCGTCGATAAGCCTGTCGGGTATGCATATCGAATCTATCGACAGGGACGCATTTTCTTATTGCGAGAAGCTGACTAGCCTTACTATCGAAGAGACTGCAACCATTGAGTCAATCGGTTCCAATTGCTTTTACGGAAGCGGTCTTATCTCGACGGGCTTGGACCATGTGGAGGGATTGAAGAGCATCCCCGTCGGCGCATATCAGGAGTGCCACGACCTCGCCGACACCGGCCTTGCCGGAAATCGCTCAGTTGAATCTGTCGGGGACTCCGCTTTCGCGCATTGCCATGGCCTCATCGACACCGGTCTTGGGGCGAATACGCATGTTACGTCCGTCGGTGAGTACGCTTTCATGAGGTGCGAGAAGCTGAGCCAGACGGGACTTGCGACAAATACCCGAATCGCCTCCATTGGCGCCTACGCGTTCTTAGGCTGCAAGAGTCTTCGTCTTTCGGGGCTTGAAACCAACACAACCGTTTCGAACTTGGGGGAGCATTGCTTCGAAGAAGCCGATATGAGCGGTGGACTTGTTTTGCCGCGTGACTCCAAGATTGCCATGCTTCCGAAATACGCGTTCGCCGAAACCAAACTTAGTTTCGTGTACTTCCAGTGCGACCATGCGGTGCTTGTCGATTCCCAGACGTTCCCGAATGGCTTTATAAAAGTTCTCGTTCCTGCACGTTCGCTCGATTTGTATCAAAAGAGCGAAGTCAAACGTGATTGGGAAGCATGCAATTACGACTTGCCCTACGATGCTTCGAACTATCTGTCCATCAGCGCCGTAAGCGATCCAAACAGGCTTGTGTACCAAAAAGGGGACGCAGTTTCCCTTGACGGCATGCAAGTCAAGTTCAATTATGATGGCTCGCAGCACACTTTTGACTACGCCGACCTCGCGAGCAATTATGCGTTCAGTCAATTCTTCTCTTTCAGCCCCAACAGCGGGTCGATTTTCCAGTCGTCCGACAACGGCGCTCCCGTGCGCGTAACCTACAACGACGGCGATCATCTTCTTCGTGCCTATTCATCAGGCCTTTTACAAGAAGAGGGGAACACGGCGTTCTCCGTATACGTGGAGAGCCCGACCGCTCAGCTGGGAGAAACAGCGACGGGCGGCGGCCAGTTTTCTTTGGGCGATACGTGCACGGTGAGCGCCGAAACGACACTCGACGGCAGGCTCTTCGCTTATTGGGCTGATGAAAAGGGCAACGTTCTTTCCGAAAAGGAAACCTACGAGTTTTCCGTTGAGCGCTCTATCGTGCTCACTGCCGTGTTCGCCGACGAGATCGTGGTTTCCCCGAAGGCGCGGCTCAATCTCGCGAATGGGAGCGAAGTCGAGAACGTGACGTTCTCTATCGTTGCCGACAACTGCAATTACGGAGAAACGTTCGTCACGTATCCCGGCAAGGTGGTGACGATTACGTGCAACTACGATCCCTCGAAATGGTCAATCGATTATTGGGTCTATTCGGATGGCGCTTACCGGATCGTCGGGAGCGAGAACTCCGCGACCGTTTCGTATACCGTGGAGGGAAAGGGCGATCCTGTTGCTATCCTCAGGGAAAAGGAGCAGCCTGACCCTGACCCCGGCAAGCCTATCGACCCGGTAGTTGCAGTGAATGTCGATTACTCGCAGACGATCGACTTAGGCGGGCGCACGCTTATGGAGGGCGTTGAGGTTCCGAACGTTTTGGGTTCGAGGTTCCTCTTCGCCGGTCAATTCGTCGTGCTCGACGCCGAACAGCTCGGCATGCTCGATGACGACATCGAGTTTCTGGGCTGGTATGACAAGGAAACGGGCGCGTGCTTGAGCGAGCGGCGCGCGTGTCTGTTGAAGCCGGAGATGAAGATGAGCGTCGAGGCGCGTTTCGCGCTGAAAGACGTTGCAGTTCACATCAACCCGGCGCAATCGACCGACCTCTCCGAGGCATACGCGCATGTGATCCCGACGGTTGGCAACTGCTATCGCGGCGCGGGCGAGACGGTAGCGCTTTCCGCTACCACCGACAACGCGCAGTTCCGCGGCTGGTACGAAGGCCCCTCGGGCGCGCAAGCCCTCATCAGCAGCGATCTTGCTTACAATTACAAGGTTCCTAGCCTGAATGGCGAAAATGCGCAGGTGGAAATCACGCCTTGGTACTGCGCCCGCCAGGCGAGCGTCGTTCTAGACGTCGACGGCACGACCGAGGACGGCAGTCCTCAAGGCTCCTTCATCAGCACGGGCCTCTACGGCATCGGTTCGAGCGTTACGGTCGTCGCCATTCCCGCTCCGTATTATGCGCTCGATTACGTCACCGACGCGGCAGGCAACAAGGTTGACGTTGCCGAAAACGGCACCTACACCTTCACGCTTAATGGGGATACCCAGCTCACAGCACATTTCCGCGCCGTTTCGGACGGCAAGGAGGCATTCGAAATACTACAGGCTGCCCTTATTACGGCACTGGGCGTGGCGATAATAGCCGCGACCGCGTCCGGCATAGGAGAATTCGTCGATCCGATCGCCGTTCCGGCTATCGTTGAAGTCGGGGAAGCCGAAACCATCGAGGACCTCGTGGAGGTCGGAGGCAAAGCCCTCAAGGAAATTGAGGAGATATTCGAGCACCACAAGCACGACCGAGACCCCGATAAGCCCAAGGGCGACCATACTGCCACAATTATCGCCACTGCGCAGCCTGAAGCGGGCGGCACCGTGAAAGGCGGCGGCGTCCATTTCGAAGGCACCGTCGCCGAGCTCGATGCTATCCCGAATCCTGGGTATCGCTTCGTTTGCTGGAAAGAAGACGGCATCGAGCGCTCGGCGCTGCCGCATCTGCAGATGGCGATCACCGATGTCACGCCCGACATCGTAAAGCTGACCGCCGTGTTCGAAAAGGACGCGACGATCACCACCTCAATCAACGTTGAAGGGGTGGCTGCCGACGCGGTGACCGGGTGCAACGCCACACCTGATCGACAGGTCGTCAAAACGGGCGCCGAGGCGACAGTCGTCGCCACTGCAGGCGATGGCTACGAGTTCGCCGGTTGGTACGACGGCGTGGCCGAAGTATCGAAGTCGCCTACCTACTCCTTCCTCGCTGAAAACGATCGGCACCTCGTCGCGAAGTTCCAGCGCACCTGCAAGGTTACGGTGACGGTGGAGCCTGCGAGCGCGCTTGCGGATAAGTGCACGATCACAGGCGACGGAATCTGCGTTGTCGGCAAGCCGACGGTGCTCTCCGCGCACCTTGACGAGAGCATGCATGAGAACTACACCTTCAAAGGCTGGTACCGCGCTGGCGCTACGGGCGATGTGCTTATGGGCACCGACGAAACGCACTTGGAATTCATTCCCGAAGGCGACACTCATATTCGCGCGGAATACGTCGCGAAGAAGTTCACGATTAAAGTCGAGATCGACGGCTTGCTTTCTGGCATCAACCCACCTGGCGAAGTCTCGATCGTGGGTGATCCCGGCAAGGATTGGGTCGAGCTGCCCTACGGACGTCATGTCACCATCAAGGCGAAGGCCGACAACAAGCACTGGTTCGCCTACTGGCAAGATAGCTCCGGCAAGCACTACACTGACGCTGAGCTGCGCGTTTGCGTGACGAAGGATGAAACCTACACGGCGGTGTTCAAGAAGGGCCCTGAGGTCGTCATCGCCGCCGATTCGTGGTGGGGCGGCACGGTAACCTGCAACGGCACCGAGGTGAAGCCTGACACCGACCAATTCAAACTGGGGGAAACGCTTAACCTGAAGGCCAAGAACAATCCTGGCTGGATTTTTTGGGGCTGGTACGAAAATGGGCTGCTCGTGAGTACCGAAAAGGAATGCACTCTGGTTGCGAAGAGCTCGAAACTCAATTCCTATTACTGCACAATCACCGCTGCGTTCAAGCCGCTCGATGTGGTGTGCCTGCCAGTAGCGAGCCCCGCTGAAGGTGGCTCGGTTACGGCGAGCCGCATCTTGGCCGATCGCGGTGCTGACGTCGCGCTGAAGGCGACGCCCGCGCCGGGCTACGCGTTCGTTGGCTGGTACACGCTTGAGGGCAAGCTCGTGTCGACCGAGCCCGAGTTCACCGACAGGGAAGCTCGAAGCCACGTCTACGTCGCGCATTTCAAGGAATGCTCCTACACGGTTGCGGCAGCGGCGGCGGAGCTTGTGTCTCCAGGCGAGGTCGTGGAAAACGCAGGCGCGGGCTGGGTGGAAGGCGCGGGAACCTACGGCGCAAACTGCCCGGCGACGCTTTCGGCCCATGCGGCGGAAGGCTACACGTTCAAGTACTGGGTCGACGATACGGACGCGCCGGTCAGCACGAGCGCCGAGTACCGCTTCATCCCCAACGAGAACGCGTCGCTTCGCGCGGTGTTCGAGGCAAAGCAGTTTACGGTGAACGTTACGACTGCTGAAGGCTACGGCACGGTTTCGGGCACGGGCGCGTATGTGGCGGGGCAAACGGCCATCGTCACTGCAACGCCTGCAGAAAACGCGACGTTCATCGGCTGGTATAGCGAGGGCGCATGTGTGAGCACGAGCGCCGAGTACCGCTTCACCGTGCGCGGCGACACCGACTTGATCGCCGTATTCGGGGCGGGGGAGTACACGGTGAGCGCCGTCGCCTCGCCCGCCGAGGCGGGCTATACGAGCGGCTTCGGCTCATTCGCGCAGGGCGACCGAACGACGCTTTCCGCCGTGGCAAAGCCGGGATTCATCTTCGATTGTTGGAAGGACGCTGAAGGCAACGTGGTGAGCGCCCTTCCCGAATACACGGTTGCAGTAACAAAGAGCGCCACCTATGTGGCGTGCTTCATGCGCTATTCCTTCTACGTGGAGCTCAGCGCAAACCAGGAAGGCGCGGGCGTGCTTACGGGTGGGGGGACGTATTCGTTTGGCGACACGATTGAGCTGAACGCTCAGCAAACGACCGATAAGCGCTTTGTCTCCTGGCAGCTTGTGGGCGAAGGCGGCGAGAAGACGCTTCTCTCCACCGACGCGCACTGTTGGCTTGCCCTTGACGAGGAGTTCATAAGCTCCCTTACCGACAACGTCGTCTCCATCGAGGCTCAGTTCGTCGATCCGTACGAGGTGTCGGTGTCGGCGAAAGTCGTCGTTGCGGGCAAGGTGGGCACACGCGGATGCAAGGTGAAGGGAACAGGTACCTTCCAATCGGGGGATAAAGCTACGCTGCAGGCGGTTGCAGGTGAAGGCTACCGTTTCATTGGCTGGAGTCTTGACGAGAGCGGGTGCAGCGTTGCGGAGACCGACGATGTGCTTTCCTTCGAGGCGTCGTCCGACGTCACCTACTATGCACAGTTCGAACCCGACCCCGCAAACAAGGTTAACGTGGCGGTGACGCAGAGCTCGATGTTCAGGGGACTTGCATTTATCGCCGGTGCGCCGGGCGCGGGAACCTCGCTTTCATGCGACAAGGGTGATACATTCGTCGCCATGGCCGTCGCCTATCCGGGAATGCGCTTCTCGCACTGGATCAACGATGCAGGCGCGATCGTGAGCTACAATGCTGTCCATGCGGGTATCGCGCACGAGGACATGCGCCTAACCGCAGTGTTCTATGCGACAGGCTTCGACGCGCAGGTGGCGACATACCCTGAGGGCGCGGGCTTCAGCATGGTCATCCCTGGAACGGGCTCGAGCTATATGTCGGCGTCGGTGATGATCACCATTCCGTACCCGGGCTGGAAGTTCGATCATTGGGCTGATGAGAACGGCGCTCCTGTTGGGTTTTCCCCGCTTCTCGTGCGCCCGGCGTATGCCAACCGCACCTTCACCGCGTATTATGTGCGTGATGCAATCGATGTTGTCGCCATCGATCCACGCGAAGGCGGATACGTTGAGGGGTCGACCTTCTACGGCGATAGCGGCTACGCCGTGCAGAAGACGATAGAGTCGGGCGAAAGTGTCACGCTCGTTGCTGTGCCCGATGACGGTTACGACTTTGCGGGCTGGTTCAAGTGCGACGATGAGGGCGTGGTGGAAGACGCAGAGCCGGTGAGCACCGACGCGAGTTGGACGTTTGCTCCCACGATGGACACAAAGATGATCGCGCGCTTTACCGAGAAGGCGAAGCTTCAGGTGAGCGCCACGGCGGAAAACGGCACTGTTGAGCCTTCGTCGGTTGAGGTAACGCCCGGCGGGGATGCTGTGTTCGTGGCAACACCCGACAGCGGTTGCTATTTGGATTATGCAAGCGCGACGGAAACGGCGAACGAGGGCGGAAACGCGGTTTCGCATGACCTCGACATTTCTGATTATTCCGGCGGAAGCTATACGCTGACCTTGAAAAACATTGAGTCATCACAGGCGCTTTCATTCGCGTTCGTCGAAGCGGGCACACCTGTCGTGACGGCGCAGCCGCAAAGTGCAGAGGTCTACAAAAACGACCCCGCCACGCTGTCGGTTGCGGCGGATGCGGCCTCTGACGTGCTCGCACATGAGGACGAATCGAGCGGAGCGGCGGCAAGCCACGAGCTTGCCTACCAGTGGTATCGCGTCGGCGCTGATGGCGACGACGCTACGATCGAGGGCGCCACGTCGAGCTCGCTTTCCATCGCCAAGGCGAGCGAAAGCGATGCGGGAACGTATTACTGTCGCGTAACGCAGAGGTATCTGGGTACGGAAACGTGCGTCAATACCGAGCCTGCCGCCATCTCGCTCGTGCAGCCTGAAAAGCTCGTGTTCAACACGTCCGAGCTGCCTCTTGCTACGGCGTGGTGCGCCTATAGTGCGAGCATCGCGCCTGCGACGGGTGGCGTGCCGCCGTATACCTACACGCTTGCAGAGGGAAGCGCGCTTCCGGAGGGCGTTGCGGTTAAGGGACTCGGCGGGAGCAACGAGCCGCTTTCGGTTGCGGGCGAGCCGCAGAAAACGGGCGTGTTCGGCTTCGACATCGTGTGCACCGACAGCAAGGGCACTGCGAAAACCGCGCATTTCACCCTTATCGTGAAACCACAGGTGGCGGAGCTTTCGTTCTCCAAGCTGTATCGTGTGTACAACGGGGAGCCGCAAACGCCTGTGCTGTCGGGCGTGCCCGAGGGCCTTGCGGGCGTAGTTGCCTATACCTACACGGGGACGGGCGATACGCGTTATTCAGGTACCGAGGCACCTGTCGATGCCGGCACCTACCGTGTGGTGGCGACGCTTCGCAACAACGGCTACATCGGTCGCGCAGCGACGGATTATCGAATCCTAGAGAAACCCGTGCACATCGCGCTTGCAGCAGAAGACTCGACGTACAACGGCGAGCCGCATGCCGCGACGGTGAGCGTGCCGAGTTTGGAGCCTTCCGATTACACGATTATCTACACGGGCGTCGATGGCACAGATTACGGCCCCACGTCGACCGCCCCGTGCGACGCCGGCAGCTACCGAGTTGAAGTAATGGTGACCAAACCGAACTACCAGGGGCAGAAGGCCGAGGAATTTACGATTTCGCCGGCGCCGCAGGAAATCACGGGCACGACCGATTACACGGCCACCTACGGCGATTCTGGGTTCGCATTCGACAACACGGCAAATACCCCGGTCACCTTTGAAGTTGTGTCGAGCAGCGAGGGCACACTAGCCCCGATTTCGGTACAAGGGTGCTATGCCTCGATCGTGTCAGCGGGCACGGCGCGCGTCATCGCACATGCGGCGGCGTCTCGCAACTACCTTGCCGCTGCCGATATGGAACTTACAGTTACCGTATTGCCAGCTCAGATGCTCGTCATCGTGCATGACGCCGAACGATCCGAAGGGGAAGCGAACCCTGCATTCTCGTCCGATTTGATCAGCCCTGCAGACACGACGGGCGTGGTCGTCGCGTACTCATGTGAGGCGGACGCGTCGTCGCCTGTGGGCGAGTATGCGATCAACGCGAGCGTTTCGGACTCGAATTTCACGACAACGGTGGAACCCGGTACGTTAACGGTGAAAGCGAAGCCAGTGCCTGACCCTGGCCCCGCTCCGGGTCCAGGCCCTGACCCGATCGACCCGCCGAAGCCGGATGACCCCGACCAGCCTGGTGACCCCAGTTATCCCGACGATCCCGATGAGCCGAGTAAACCGGATAACCCCAGCGACCCTGAAGTGCCGAGCGATCCAGATAATCCCAACAACCCCGATTCATCTGGCCAACTGAACGATACAGATCAGCTTGATGAATTCGGCAACGCGAACGATCAGAACGCTCCAGGCGCGTCGTTGCCATCAGGTGACCTCGGAGACACCGCCGTTGCGGCTGATCCTTCAGCTGACAACGCTAGCGTGCTTTCTGGGCAGGATGGAACAACCACTGAGGATTCGCAAGATGGGCAGGATAGAAGCGCGGCTTCCGCCTTGCTGCCTGACGAGGACGCTTCATCTTGGGTGAAAATACTCGTGCTGGGGACGGCGTTCGTCGTTCTCGTTGGCGCCGTGACGGGCGGCGTGGTCGTGCATCGTCGCCGTAGAAAAAAGGACCAGCAAGGTGATGCGAGGGGTCAGCACTGATTCTGCATTGAATTCGGGATTGCCCCTCTCGCTTCTGCGTTTCTGCGTGAAGGGGCAACATCCGAGTTGGGTAAAGCGCGAACTGATTGACCTCTTCCTCTCGACCGATTCGCAGGCGCTCATTTGCCGGTCAAACCATGAGTCAAGGTCGACGGCAACCTGCGCCACCACTACGGCGCCTTTGGCAAGTGCGGTAACGTCGAGCGCATCGTCGAGGAATAGCAAAGCGACCGCCCGTTACACCCCGTAAACAAAACACAATCAAGCGGTGAGATACCTGCTATCATGCCCAAAGGCTCCCTTCGTGGGGCTTTTCTTGATGGACTTCGTTTACGGGAAGGTGGGTTCGTGAGACGGCTTGTTAACTTTGCGATCGCAGTGTGCCTTGCGTGCTGCGCGTTGCCCCTCGTCTCATGCAAGGCGCCCGCCCTTTCCGATTGCGACCTGCAGCTTTTCCAAAACGCCTCGGGCGCAGGCGATACGCGCGACATCGTCTCGGGCGTGGTGAGCCTTGGCGGCGTGTACCGTCAAGGGGACATTGCAGGGCGCGTAATCTGCCTCAACATCGGCATGAGCGAGACGAGCCCCTGCGAATCGATCTCGGTCGAATCGCTCACCGACGGCGTCCGCGTGGGGAAATCGAGCGGTGTCTGGGAAGAGGTCGTCCCCTATCAACTGGACGAGGTGGCGAGCGGAGGATACGTGTATTTCGCCGTGCCCGTCGAGCAGGGCGCCGACGAGACGGCTGACGTGGCGGCGTATCGCGCGTTCGGCGACGTCGAGTTCCGCATCACGTTCCACAACGGAGAAGACCAGATGAGCTACACGTACCGCATCGTGCCGACCGATAGCTACCTCACGTGGGTGAAAGACCCGAAGGGCAACACCTTCGACGGCGCACGCTTCGAAGTGACGCGGACGGGGGAGTAGGTCGTGGACGAGGATACCGGCCACACCCCGCCAAGCGCCCCCGACGCCTCGTCGGCGCCGACGCTCGATGACGCCCGCCGCGCGCTGAGGGACTGCTTCGGCTACGAGGACTTCAGGCTGGGGCAGAAAAGCGTGATCGAGGCGATTCTCGCCGGGCGCGATGCGCTCGCCGTCATGCCGACGGGCGCAGGAAAGTCGCTGTGCTACCAAATCCCCAGCATCGTCTTGCCCGGGGTCGCAATCGTTGTCTCGCCGCTCGTATCGCTTATGGGCGATCAAGTCCGCGCGCTCGTGCAGGCAGGAGTGCATGCGGCATACCTCAACTCGACGCTTTCGCCTGTGGCCCAGGGCCGCGTGATCGAGCGCGCGCGGGCAGGTGAGTTCGACATCATGTATGTAGCACCCGAACGGCTCGAAGATGCACGCTTCGTCGATTTTGCGAGCCACGCACGCATAGCGCTCATCGCCGTCGACGAGGCCCATTGCGTGTCGCAGTGGGGCCAGGACTTCCGCCCTTCGTATCTGCAAATCGGCGCCTTCATCGCGCAGCTGCCCGCACGCCCCGCCGTCTGCGCGCTCACGGCGACGGCGACCGAGCGCGTTCGCGACGACATCGTGCGCCTGCTCGGGCTGTCCGACCCCTACCGTATCGTCACCGGGTTCGACCGTCCGAACCTGCATTTCGCCGTCGAGCGCGCGGAGCCCAAGCGCAAGATCGCCCGGATCGCGGCATATGCCTTGGAGCACGCAAATGATTCGGGCATCGTGTACTGCTCGACCCGGAAGGACACCGAGGTCGTGTGCGATGCACTCGTGTCGGCAGGCGTGCGCGCAACGCGCTACCATGCCGGGCTCCCCGCTGCCGAGCGCGCGGCAAACCAGCAGGCGTTCATCTGCGACGATGCGCCCGTCATGGTCGCGACGAACGCATTTGGCATGGGCATCGACAAGTCGAACGTGCGCTACGTGCTCCATAACAACATGCCCGCCTCGATCGAGGCGTATTACCAGGAAGCCGGCCGCGCGGGACGCGACGGCCTGCCTTCGGAGTGCCTGCTCTTCTGGAGCGAAAAGGACCTTTCCACCTGCCGCTTCTTCATCGAGCAGGAATCGGCCAACGAGGAGCTTTCGTCAGAAGAGGCCGAGGCCGTGCGCCAGACGCGCCGGCGCATGCTCGCGGCGATGGAGGGCTACTGCATGACCTGCGCCTGCCTGCGAGAGTACCTGCTTCGCTACTTCGGGGAAGAAGGCGAGGCGGACGACTCTGTGAGCTGCGGCAACTGCGGCAACTGCGAAGGTGGTTTCGAGCGCGTCGACGTGACGGATGAGGCCCGCGCGATCATGCGCTGCGTGCAGGAGCTTCGCGGCGAATGGGGCAAGGGTATGGTCGCCGACGTGCTGCGCGGCTCAAAAAGCGAGAAGGTATCTTCGTTCGGGCTCGATCGCGCGAACGCTTACGGCACGCTTTCCCACGCGTCCGCGGCGCACGTGAAAGACGTGATAGAGCTCCTGGTCGCAGGCAGGTACCTCGACATCTCGGAGGGAAAGTTTCCCAAGGTGGGGTTCGGCCCGAACTTTCGCGCGGCGGCGACGCCCGAGTTCTCCCTCTTTATGAAGCGCATCGCGCGAAAAAGCGGGCGGGCTGGCGCAGGCGGCGGGCATGCGTTCGGCTCGAGCGGCACAGGCACTGCGGCGAGCAGCGGGTCCAGCGAGCTATTTGAACGCCTGCGCGCGCTGCGCAAGCAGCTTGCAAGCGAGCAGGGAATCGCTCCCTACATGGTCTTCTCCGACGCGACGCTTCGCGACATGTGCGCCCGCCTTCCACAGACCGAGGATGAGTTCCTCGAGGTGAACGGCGTCGGGCAGACGAAGCTTTTGCGCTACGGGGAGGCGTTCCTCGCCGAGATCGCCGCCTTCGAGAACCGCTAGGCCGCAAGCCCTCTCGGCATCCACCGCACATGAAAAGTGAAGGGTCTGTGACGAAATATTCCCATGCATTGACTCCTGAGCGAATTGGACGATGATAGATGCCGCCGACGGGTCAAAGGGGCGCGTCGAGCGGAGGCATCGATTGGTGCCACTTTAAAGGAGATACGTTGACCAGCGTAAACATGCATACCATTCGAATTATGAGCCTGATTATCTAGGGCTCGAGTTGCTTGTTTCTCAGCTGCCCGAACCCAAATCGGGCAGCTGATGGTGCATTGAAGCCGGAGGCTGTTTGAGAAAACGCCTCCGGTTTTTTATTTACTCCGCAGATGCTTATCATTCGCACCCTTGCGATTTTCCACCGCCGCTTTCCCAAACAGCCGCCTGCTTTCAAGCAGAAAGCGTATCAAGGACATGCGAGAGAAAGCGAGCGAGCAGATCATGTCAAGCACGGCAACGGCGAGTGCTCTGCCCTTCGGGGCAAAGCCTCAGGAGAAAAAGAAGAACTCGACGGCGGAGGTCGTCGCGGCGTCGATGGTCGGCACCGCGATCGAGTTCTACGACAACTACTGCTATTCCATTGCGGCAGCGAGCTATTTCGGCCTCATCTTCTTCACCGACGTCGCGAAGTCGAACCCCGTCTTAGCGACGCTGCTCGCGTTCGTCACCTTCGCCGTATCGTTTCTGGCGCGCCCGTTCGGCTCGCTTTTGTTCGGTCACTTCGGCGATAAGCTCGGACGAAAGAAAACCCTGGTCGCAGCACTTATGATGATGGGCATCGCGACGTTTGTCGTCGGCCTTTTGCCAGGGTATGACGTCCTTGGCCCCGCATCAGTCGTCCTTTTGTGCGCCTGCCGCGCGTTCCAGGGTGTTGGGCTTGCCGGAGAGTGGTCGGGCGCGGCGCTCGTGGCGACGGAGAACGCGCCGAAGAGCAAGCGCGCGCTCTACGGCAGCTTCCCGAACCTCGGAGCTCCGATCGGGTTCTTCTGCGCTTACGGCGTGAACCTCGTGCTCGACACCGTGCTCACGACCGACCAGATGGTCGCGTTCGGCTGGCGCATCCCGTTCCTCCTCTCCATCTTCCTCGTCGTCGTCGGCCTCGTCGTGCGCCTGCGCATGGCCGAGACGCCCGTCTTCCAGAAGGCGGCCGCCGAGGATCGCGTCTCCAAGACCCCGCTGCTCGACCTTCGCCACCATTGGAAGCGCGTCGTTTTGGGCACCTGCGCGGTGAGCATCACCTACACGCTATTCTACCTGCTCGGCACCTGGTCGCTTTCTTACGGCGTCTCCACGCTCGGCTTCTCTCAGCCGCAGTACCTCGGCTTCGAGCTTGTCGCCGTGTTCTTCTTCGCCGCGTTCATCGTGGTGGGATGCCTGTGCGCCGACCGCCGCGGCCGCAAGCCGGTGCTCGTTGTCGCGACCGCAGCAACGCTTGTGTTCGGCCTGGTGAGCCCGCTGCTTCTCGGAAGCGGCACCGTTGCGGGCGTCATGGCGTTCCTCTGCGTCGGTTTCGTGTGCATGGGCGCGGTGTTCGGCCCGTGCGGGTCGTATCTGCCCGAGCTGTTCCCCGCGAACGTGCGCTACTCGGGCGCCGGCCTTTCCTACAACCTCGCCGCGATCGTGGGTGGCGCGTTCGCCCCGACCATCGCAAGCGCGCTCGTCATGAACTTCGGCCTGGGCGCCGTGGGCCTCTACCTCGCCGGCATGGCAGTAGTCTCGCTCGTCGCGCTCGCATTCTTCAAGGAAAGCCGCGACATGGATTACGAGCGCTAGGGAGCTTTTCGGAAGGCACCGCCCGTCGCTTTCCCGCAAGTCGACGCGCTCGCCGGAAAGCGACGGGCGCGTTGGCGCTCGGAGGGCGGCCCTCAAGCCAGCAGACCGACCTCCGAGCGCCGCGGCTGTTAAGAACGGGTGACTTCGCGTTCTTGCCAGCCGCAACGGGCCCGTCCTTTGCTATCATTTCGGAGATATGCACGAAAGGACGCTTTCATGACCCAACATCTTACCGAACGCGACGTGCGCGATATCGCCACTTACGCGCGCATCGGGCTCACCGACGATGAGCTTGTCCAGATGACAACCGACCTGAACAGCATCATCGACACCTTGAAGCCCATCACCGAATTCGACCTCGATGGCGTTACGCCCACCTTCCACCCAATCGGAAGTCTCTCGAACGTCATGCGCGAAGACACCGAGCGCGAAAGCTTCACGCAGGAAGTTGCACTTGAGAACGCACCCAAGCAGCAAGACGGCAGCTTCCTCATCCCGTCCATCTTAGGCGAAGGGGGCGATCGCTAATGGCATTCTCCACCGACATGGGCATCGCCCAAATCCAGGCAGGCCTGCGCGCAGGCGACTTCACGGCGCGCGAGGTTGCGCAGGAGTCGCTCGCACACATTAAGGCCGCTGACGAGAAGGTCCACGCGTTCCTCGAGCTCACCGAGGAGGCCGCATACGCCGCAGCCGACCGCGTTGACGCCGCAATCGCCGCGGGCTCCTTCGACGAGCTTGGGCCCCTCGCTGGCATTCCGTGCGCCTTCAAGGACAACATGAACCAGGAAGGCACGCACACCACCTGCGCCTCCCACATGCTGGAAAACTACGTGTCTCCCTATACGGCCACGTGCGTGCAACGCGCGATCGACGCGGGCTGCATCCCCTTGGGCAAGCTCAACATGGACGAGTTCGCCTTTGGCAGCTCCACCGAGTCCTCGGCGTTCGGCCCCACGCACAACCCCTGGGACCTCGACCGCGTGCCGGGCGGCTCCTCGGGCGGCTCTGCCGCAGCGGTCGCCTCGGGCATGGCCTGCGTCGCACTCGGCTCCGACACGGGCGGGTCGATCCGCCAGCCCGCGAGCTTCTGCGGCATCGTCGGCGTGAAGCCCACCTACGGCATGGTCTCGCGCTACGGCGTGGTGGCGTTCGGCAGCTCGCTCGACCAGGTGGGGCCCTTCGCACGCAGCGTGGAAGACGCGGCGGCGGTCATGGACGCCATCTGCGGCCACGACGAGCTTGACTGCACGTCGCAGCAGGTGAAAGCCGATTTCCGCGCCGCCTGCACACAAGACGTCGCCGGCATGCGCGTAGGCATCGTGAAGGAGTTCATGGAAGCGGACGGCCTCACGGCGGAAGTCCGCGAGCGCACCCTGGAAGCGGCCGCCAAGCTTGAAGCCGCGGGCGCCGAACTCGTCGAGGTGGAGCTTCCGCACGTCGACGCGGCCATCAGCGCATACTACGTGCTCGGCCCCTGCGAGGCGTTCTCGAACCTCGCTCGCTTCGACTCGGTGCGCTACGGTCTGTGCGACGAGGGCCACAAGGATTTGGGCGGCCAATACGAGTCGAGCCGCGCGAAGGGCTTCGGCCCCGAGGCCAAACGCCGCATCATGCTGGGCAGCTACCTGCTTTCCGCGGGCGTGTACGAGAAGTACTACTATCCCGCGCAGCAGGTCCGCACGCTGATCACACAGGACTACACGAGCGCCTACGAGAAATGCGACGTCATCTTAGCGCCCGCAAGCCCGCGCACGGCGTTCAAGTTCGGCGAGATCTCCGATCCCGCGACGATGTACCTCTCCGACGTGTTCACCATCTCGCTCAACATCGCCGGCAACGGTGGCATGAGCATGCCCTGCGGCCTGGGGCGCGAAACCGGCCTGCCCATTGGCGTTCAGCTAATGTCGCCCCAGTTCAAGGACGAGAACATGTTCCGCGTCGCGATGGCTCTCGAGAAGGAATACGGCACCGCCCCCGTGGCGCCCGAATTCTCGGACGGAAAGGCAGGCGAGTAGCGTGAAGAAGCTCGAGCAAGTATTGCAAGATTGGGAAGCGGTCATCGGCCTGGAAATCCACACCGAGCTCACCACCCTTACCACGAAGATGTTCTGCGGCTGCAAGCTGGAGTTCGGCGCCGCGCCCAACACGCACACCTGCCCCGTGTGCCTGGGCCTGCCCGGCGCCCTTCCCGTGCCGAACAAGGCCGCCATCGAGTCGATCGTGCTCGCAGGCCTCGCCACGAACTGCGACATCGAGAAGCACTCCATGTTCTACCGTAAGAACTACATGTACCCCGACATGGCGAAGAACTTCCAGACCACGCAGGGCCCCGTGGCATTCTGCATGCGCGGCCATCTCGACCTCGACGTCGACGGCCCGGCGGCGAAGGAGCGCACCGACATCGCGGGCCTTGGCGCGGGCGACACTTACGAGAACGTCACCGTGACCGACACCGGCTACACGGCGCACGTGGGCATCACGCGCATCCACATGGAGGAAGACGCGGGCAAGATGGTCCACATCGGCGGCGATGAGGGCCGCATCGCGGGCGCCACGCATTCCCTCGTCGACTACAACCGCGCGGGCACGCCGCTCATCGAGCTCGTCACCGAGCCCGACCTGCGCACGCCCGAGGAAGCGCGCCTGTTCATGCAGAAGCTGCGCCAGATCTTCCTCGCCATCGGCATCTCCGACTGTTCGATGGAGGAAGGCTCCATGCGCTGCGACGGCAACGTCAGCCTGCGCCGTCGCGGGTCGACCAAGCTCGGCGTGAAGACCGAGCTCAAGAACATGAACTCCTTCAAGAACCTCCACGATGGCTTGGCCTACGAAATCTGCCGTCAGGCGGAGGTGCTCGAAGAGGGCGGGCAGATCTACCAGGAGACGCGCCACTGGGACCCCACGATGAAGCACACCATCGTCATGCGCGTAAAGGAGACCGCCGACGACTACCGCCTGTTCCCCGAGCCCGACTTGGCGCCTTACGACCTCACCGACGAGTTCATCGAGGGCGTCCGCGCCAAGCTGCCCGAGCTTCCCGATCAGAAGGCCGCGCGCTTCGCCAAGCAGTTCGGCCTGTCGGCATACGACGCCCGTCAGCTGGTGGAAGGCGAGCAGACCGCAGGCTTTTTCGAGAAGTGCATGGAAGCCGCCGGCGCAAACGCGAAGAAGCTCGCCAAGCCTGTCGCCAACCTGGTCATCAACGACATCGCAGGCTGGCAGAACGCGAACGAGGATGCCAACCTCGCCGACAGCCCGCTTTCCCCTGCGCGCGCCGTCGAGCTCGTCGGGCTGCTCGCCGAGGACGCCATCTCCTCCAAGCAGGCCAAGGAGGTCTTCGCCGCCGTCATGGACGAGGACAAAGGCCCTGCGGCCATCGTGGAGGAGCGCGGCATGAAGCAGGTGTCCGACACGGGCGCAATCGAGGCCGTCGTCGATGCGGTCATCGCCGCGAACCCCGACGAAGTGGCGCGCTACAAGGACGGAAATACCAAGGTCATCGGGTTTTTCGTCGGCCAGTGCATGAAGCAGATGCGCGGCCAGGGCAACCCCAAGGTCATCAACCAGCTTCTCGCGAAGAAGCTCGCCGAATAGGGCCCGGCGCACAGGGTCTTCCAACGTAACACGCCGATTGCCGCGCCCGAGGGCTTTCCTCGGGCGCGGCGCGTACAAGAAGGAGCAGAAGTGAACGCGCGCGATATGGATGCCGAAATGACGCGATGGATCGAAAACGTAACGGAGCCCGACCTTGCCGCCGAGCTTTCCCGCATGAAGGAAGCGGTCGAAACAGGGGACGAGTCCGCGTTCACCGACGCTTTCTTCCAGGACCTCTCCTTCGGCACGGCGGGCCTTCGCGGTACGCTCGGCGCCGGAACGAACCGCATGAACATCTACACCGTAGGGCGTGCCACGCAGGGGTTCGCCGACTACCTGAATGCACATTTCGAGAACCCGAGCGTCGCCATCGCGCGCGATAGCCGCAACAACGGCGAGCTCTTCGTGCGCACGGCAGCGGCCATCTTCGCGGCGAACGGCGTGCACGCGTACGTGTACCCGCGCATTTCCCCTGTTCCCACGCTTTCGTGGGCCGTGCGCGACCTGGGCTGCTCGGGCGGCGTATGCGTGACGGCGAGTCACAACCCCGCCGCCTACAACGGCTACAAGGCCTATGGACCCGACGGCTGCCAGATAACGAGCGAGGCCGCGGCTGCTATCTCGGCCGCAATCGAGGGCACCGACCTTTTCTCGGGGGTGAAGTCCGTTGACTTCGACGCCGCGCTTTCGAAAGGCGACATCACCTGGATCGACGACGCGGTGCTCGAGCGCTACTATGATGCGGTCCTGTCGAAATCGGTAAGCAACCTAAGCGCCGATGAGGTTGCGAAGGCGCCCTTGAAGCTCGTGTATTCCCCGCTCAACGGTACAGGACTCGTCCCCGTGACAACCGTGCTTGAGCGCGCAGGCGTCACCGACATCACCGTCGTCCCCGAGCAACGCGATCCCGACGGCAATTTCCCCACCTGCCCGTATCCCAACCCCGAGATCCGCGAGGCGATGCAGAAGGGCATCGAGCTTTGCGAGCGCGTGCATCCCGATTTGCTGCTCGCAACCGACCCCGACGCCGACCGTGTGGGCGTTGCCGTGAAGGACGGCGAGGACTACCTTCTGCTTACGGGCAACGAGATGGGCGTGCTTCTGCTCGATTACATCTGCCGCATGCGAGCCGAACGCGGTGAGGACCTGGCCGAGAAAGTGGCCGTCACCACGATCGTGTCGAGCGCGATGGTCGATGCACTCGCTGCAAAATACGGCTTTGAGCTGCGCCGTTGCCTGACCGGGTTCAAATATATCGGCGACATCATCACCGAGCTTGCGGACGCGGGGCAGGCCGACCGCTTCATCTTCGGCTTCGAGGAGAGCTACGGATACCTCTCGGGCGACCATGTGCGCGACAAGGACGCCGTGAACGCAAGCCTGCTCATCTGCCAGATGGCGCAGAGTTACAAGCTGCAGGGGAAAAACCTCGCGGACGCAATGCGCGACCTGTACGCCGAGCACGGGTACTGGCTCAATCGCACCGTGTCGGTGTCGTACCCCGGCGCCGAGGGGGCTGCCGCTATGGCAGCGATCATGGAACGCTTGCGCGCGGAGGCGCCGAGCGAGGTTGCCGGCCTCGCCGTCGAGGGCGTCGTCGACTACGAGGATGCGGGGACGGGGCTTCCGCCCGCGAACGTCGTCGAGCTTCGCCTGGCGGGCGGCAACAAGGCCATCGTGCGCCCGAGCGGCACCGAGCCCAAAATCAAGCTCTACGTGTTCGCAAAAGACGACACGAGGGAAGGCGCCGAAGCGCTGCTCGACAGCATTGAGGCTTCGGGCCGCAAACTGCTTGCATAAGGCCGCAGCGGGGAAGGCGCGACCGCAAGCTCACACGGGGCCACAGCGGGGAAGGCGCAGAGCCGCAAATTGCTTTGCCGCGGCCCTACGCGGCGACAGGGAACAAGCTGCTCGCACGGGGCCGCAGTGAGGAAGAGACGCGGAGCTTCCCAGTCCGGAGCACGTTTGCCGCAAGGGCTGCTGCCCCTGCGATCACTTCGCCTCGGAGACGCCATCGGGCTCTCTCCCTTCAGCCCATCTCGCCGAAAACGAGCCCGTCGTGGACAGATATTGTCGATATGCGAGGAGTTTCCTACTACTAACTTTCTTCCATCAATTCCGACCTGGGCAAACGTAGGGCGAAGAGAGAAGGGTCCTCCCCGCCGTCAGATTTCGACTCACATATCGACGATTTTTGTCCACGACAAGGCGCTTTCAACGAAGAGCTGAACGAGTGCACAGCGTCCCGAATACTCTTTTTGCGCGATGTGCGCAGGTTTTTACGGCGGGCGGCGGGCTGCCTAAGACGACAAGACCAGGAAAAACCGCACCTCCCTGACCTGACGCTATGAAGAAGCGCTCGCCTGCATACCGGCAATGTACAAGCAAGCTGCAGCAAAACCTGCGCACATCGAGCGAAATAGTCAACGCAGTAGAAAGGGGCCGATTGCTCTACTCCTTGATGCGCCATGAATCAGGAGCCCATCAACAGCAGCAAGGTACAAGACCGCAAGGGAGGCGATTCCCAGCTCAGGTCGTGAAGTCTGATTACGGCTTCATGGCCCTGGTCGCAAGGGCAACAGGGGCAGCGGCTCCCCGATTCAAGGCGCAACAGCCGCAGAACGCGCGAAATCAGATTAACCCGCGCGGTGTGCCTATTCGCTACGGCAAAACACCTGATGTCGTCGCATACTTTCTCGCGAAATTGCAGTATTATGTAAATTCGCATCGCGTGGTGGCAACCAAGCTCACGCGCGGTGACTTGGTTGGGATTATCTGGGAAAGGCACATATGGACTTCAACGCATGGCTCATCGACGTCAGCGGGCAGATCGACGGTTTTCTGTACACCTACATCTTGCTCGCCCTGCTCGTCATCGTGGGCATCTACTACACCATCCGCACCAAAGCGGTGCAGATCCGCTACATCAAAGACATGTTCACCCAGATCACCGAGAAGAAGCATGTCGAAGGAAAACGCTCCATCTCGTCGTTCCAGGCGCTCATGGTATCGACCGCGAGCCGCGTGGGCACGGGCAACATCGCAGGCGTCGCCACTGCTCTTGCCACCGGCGGCCCGGGTGCGGTGTTCTGGATGGGGCTTATGGCCATCGTGGGCGCGGCATCCGCGTTTATCGAGTCCACGCTCGCGCAGATCTGGAAGGTTCGCGGCAAGGACGGCGAGTTCCGCGGCGGCCCCGCATACTACATCCACCAGGCCCTCGGCAGCCGCGGGCTCGGCGTGCTGTTCTCCGTGCTGCTGATCTTGTGCTTCGCGTTTGGCTTCAACGGCCTGCAGGCGTTCAACGCCACGAGCGCGCTCGAGTACTACCTGCCCGGCGAGTCCATGCCGAAGGCCGCCATCGCGTCAGGCATCGTGCTCGCCGTGATGACCGCCGCCGTCATCTTCGGCGGAACGAAGCGCATCAGCGTGATCACGTCGATCGTGGTTCCCATCATGGCCATCGCCTACATCGCGATCGCACTCTGGACGACCATCACCAACATCACCTGGCTGCCCCAGGTCTTCGCGCTCGTCTTCTCCTCGGCGTTCGACTTCCAGTCGATCTTCGGCGGCTTCGCGGGATCGGTCGTCATGCTCGGCATCAAGCGAGGCCTATACTCCAACGAGGCCGGCATGGGCTCCGCACCGAACGCCGCCGCCACCGCAAGCGTCTCCCATCCGGTGAAGCAGGGCCTCGTGCAGAGCCTGTCGGTCTATATCGACACGCTGCTCATCTGCACCTGCTCGGCGATGATGGTGCTCGTGTTCTACGTGCAGGACCCCGCAGCCGCCGCGAACCTCAACGGCATGCCGCTCGTGCAGATGGCCGTGAACAACTCCGTCGGCGAAGTGGGCATCCACTTCATCACGTTCGCCATCTTCGCGTTCGCGTACTCGAGCCTCATCGGCAACTACTTCTACGCCGAGAGCAACCTGCGCTTCATCAAGGGCGATAGCAAGGCGCTGCTCACGGTCTTCCGCATCGTGTGCCTGCTCGTCATCTTCTACGGCGCCACGAACAGCTTCGATCTGGCGTGGAACTTAGCCGACATCTTCATGGGCCTCATGGCGATCATGAACCTCATCGCGATTCTGCTGCTTGGCAAATGGGCGCTCGCCGCGCTCGACGACTACTCGGCACAGCGCAAGGCCGGCAAGGACCCCATCTTTGTCGCCGACAGCATTCCCGGCATGCCGAAAACCGACTGCTGGCATCTTGAGGAGGTGCGCGACTTCGGCGAGCCGCCCGTGAAGGAATACCTCGACGAGGCGATCGAGACCGATTACGTCGGCCTGAAATAGGTTATTCCCGAACTATCGGGAAACGGAAACATCCTTAAACGAAAGGGCTCCAGTTCTTATAATTTAAGGCGCATATTGCTCGCGCCGTATCAAGGGAGGCTGACAATGGATCGTGCAGAATTCATGGCTCTGGAGTCCTCGAAAAAGGCCGAAGTGCTCAACGCGCTCCTCGATGAGGGGAAAAACCAGAAAGAGGCCATGGGCGCCGTCGGCGTCACCATCAAGGACCTCATGGTAACGCAGGTGTTCTTCTCGAAGACCGAGGGTCGCTTCAACGCGAACGCCGTGGGCGGTTACTCGAATTTCCACAGCGACTCGACGGGCGAGGCCGCAAAGTAGCCTATCACGCGCTACAATCACCAGCAGACCGAAAGCGGGGGCTGCCGCATGATTGCGGCAGCCCCCGCTTTGCGTGACGGCATCGACGGTAAGTCTTTCCAGAATGCGAAGGGGAAAGACATGCTCGGCATAGGCATCGGCATAGGCTCCACGGCAACGAAGATTGCCGTGCTCGACGAAGGCGGCGCAGTCGTCGACGTGGACGTGCGCCCCAGGCACTATTCGCCTGGCTCTGAGGCGACTTCGCCCATCTTCTCCAGGTTATCCACGAAGTCCGCGATAAGCGCAGCGGACTGATCGCACACGAAGACGCGCTCGCGGTTGTCGATGGCGACTTCCTTTACGATGCCCGCCTTGACCAGCTGGCGCATCGCCTCGTTCGTGGCACCGTAGCTCTTCCCGATGCAGTTGGCGGCATGCCGCGTGGCAAGCTGGGGGACGGCTAAAAACAGATCGAGTAGCCTGTCGGTCGCCGAGTTCGCGGGGATCTTCAGCCCGCGCGACCTCCAACTATCGCGGAGCTTGCTCACCTTCGAGATGAACATGTTAGCGATGACGACGCCCATCGAGGTGTTGCGCGCATTGTAGGAAGCCCACTGCTCCTTGTAGACCTTGTGGCTCTCGCTTGTGAGCTCCTTGCGGCTCGCATCCTTTAGGGTCCTTCGGTATTCCCGCTCCAAAGACGCGCCCCAGCAGATAGGAACCATGAGCTCGTTCGCGAAGAGGCCGCGCCTGAACATGGGCATGAACGCGAACAGCAGGCCGGTCCGGTCGATCATGGAGTCGAACGGCACGATGCGCTCGAAGGCATGGTGGATCACCGACGCCTGGCCCAAGGGGGAGAAGTACTCGCCGTTGCAAAACTCGCACAGCTTCCTCATCTCGCGAGGGATCTCAAGCGGCACCGAGCCTTTCTTGTACGGCAGGTAGGTCTTCCTGAAACCGTGGGCGCGCTCGTCGGAGTTGACGCCGAAGAGCAGGATCTCGTTGAGCCGCACGACCGTTTCCAGCGTCGCTTCGAAGCCGGGCTTCGCGATGCGCGAAATCCACTCGAGCGCCTGCATGTAGTGCAGGGCCTCGATGACAGAGCCGCTCGTCTCCTCAGGCAACCGCAGCATCGACCGCATCGATGCGAGGCATCGCTCGACGTCGTTGTCGAACTTCCAACCCGCGACGTCGAAAAGAACGATCAGCGGCACGGGCGGAAGCGCTATGTCGTGGACCATGCGGATGGCGAACACGGCGTCGATTGCGAGCAGCGTGTTCTTCAGATATTCGGCATGCGGAAGCTGCGTCGCCCGCTCCCCGAAGCGGATCATCTCCGCCTCGGCGCTGAAGAACGCCGCCTGCGTGTCAGCCGAGAATGGCTTGAAGTAGTCCATGATTCCCCCTCGAAATCATGTATGTCCCCCTGTAAAGATAATATTACAGCCAGCGGGCACGAGGCGGGGAAATTAGTTCTTGCTGTCTCAAATTGGGGACAAGATTGTCCTGAATTCCCACTATTCAGAAATATTCCACGACCGAAACGTGTCCGCTTTCACGGGAAACGGAAACGCCCTATGCAGGCGCCTGCCGTGCCCTGCAGAATCGATGTGGGAGCCGCGCATTGAGGACGCGGCAGCTCCAAGCGAGCTAGTTTCCTATGGAGAAGGAGGGGCCATGTCAAGAGATTCGTTAGTCGAGAAGTACAACGAGCGTCACGAGGGTGTCGATTACTTCTACACCACGTGCCACAACAACGGCTGCTGGGATGCCACGTGCTTGATCAAGTGCGGCATCAAAGACGGCAAAGTTGTCTCGATCGAGCCCGATGATTCCGTGAACGCAGGCATCGCGCGCGAAGACGACGACGAGAACGCCGTCCAGACCGGCATGCTGCAGGCCCGCGCGTGCCCGATGGGCCATGCGTGGCGCCAAGAGCTCTACTCCGAGAACCGCCTGCTCTACCCGATGAAGCGCGTGGGGGAGAAGGGCAGCGGGCGCGGCCACTTCGAGCGCATTTCCTGGGACGAGGCGCTCGACACCATCGCCGAGAAGATGCGCGTCATGGCGAAGGAGAACCCCGATCATCCCTGGCTGTACTACTGCTACTACGTCGCGTTCGAGAGCTCCGACTTCCCGTTCGCGTCGTATATGCCTGGCACCATCACCGGCTGGGGCGACCACTCCACCTCCGGTAGTGCCGCTGCAGAAGACTTCCATCTGGGCGTTCGTCTGACGGACTGCCTGATCAAGGGCACCTCCGACGCCTATCCGGGGTTCGAGGCACCTGACCTTTTGAACTCCAATCTCGTGGTCCTGTGGGGCTTCGACCCGATGGTCTCCTGGTTCGGCATGGTTCCGTACTACATGAAGCTCGCGCAGGAGCGCGGCACCAAGTTCATCCTCATCGATCCCGTGTACAACGTGAGCGCCGAGGTCCTAGGCGCCCAGTGGATCCCCATCCGCCCCGGCACCGACACCGCGTTCGGCCTGGCCGTGGCCCATGTCCTCTACACCGAGGATCTCTACGACCACGACTACGTCGCCAAGTGGGTCGAGCCTGACGGCTTCGAGGAGTGGCGCAGATACATCGTCGGCGAGGTCGACGGCGTCGTGCACGATCCCGAGTGGGCAGAGCCCATCACCGGCATCCCCGCTGAGACCATCCGCGAGTTCGCGCGCTACTACGCGAAGATGAAGCCCGTACATCTCCACCAGATGTACGGCGTTTCCAAGCGCAACCTGGGCGACTACGCAGCAGCGGTCGCGATGTTGCTCCAGGCGATGACCGGCAACCTGTCCATCCCCGGCGGCTGCGAGGGCGGCGGCGCCAACCTGGTCACCCAGCCTCGCATCTTCGCACCTGTCCCGAACACGGGCCAGATCCCGGGCGATGTCGTCAACCCGATCACGAACAACAACAACAAGGTCACCGAGCTCATGCATTGCCAGAAGCTCTACGCAGCCGGCGAGATTACCGAAGACGAGTTCCGCCGCCGCATCGGCTGCCCGCCCGACAGCCCCTTGCCGTGCCTGAAGATGGCCATCATCCCGAACAACTACATCAACAACCAGCACAACGTCTCCAAGCGCATGAAGGGCTTCGCCAACATGGAATTCTCCTGGGGTTGGCAGTACTTCAACGACCAGCCGTCCATGGAGTTCCTCGACATCGTGCTGCCCTCGCCGATCATCCAGTTCGAGTCGACCGACATGCACTTCTTCGGCATCAATCGCTTCTGGGGCTCGCCGTCGGGCATGATGAACTACTTCCTGTTCGCCGGCAAGGGCGTGAACCCTCCGGGAGAGATCCGCTCGAAGGACTGGGTCTGGATGGAACTGGCGCGCCGTCTCGGCTTCGCGGACAAGTACAACCCCAAGATGCTCGACGTCACGGATTGGCGCGAGTGGGACGAGCAGGTCATCGAGCGCATCTACAAGCCCGCCTACGAGGAGTGGGCGAAAGACGAGACGGGCATCTTGGCCTACAACGGCATCGAGCCGCGCCCATGGGAGGAGTTCGTGAAGCTGCCGATCGTGCGCGTTCCCGGCGAACCCGGCGAATGGTTCTATCCCTTCAAGAACACCGTTGAGTGGGATCGCTCGCCGTTCAAGACCCCGTCCGGCAAGATCGAATTCGAGAGCTCGTATGTCAAGAACAACGACCTCACCAAGACGCGCTACGGCGGACTCTATGACGCCTACCCGCGTTGGCAGCCGACCTACCAGGACCTTCCCGCCAACGACAGCTACTACCACCCCTGGACGCAGAACTACCCGCTGTCCATGGTCACGCCGGTTTCTACGTATCGCCAGCACTCCGCCAACGACCAGAACCCCTGGCTTAAGGGCGACTGCTACGAGCACATGGTCCGCATGTCCCCGGCAGACGCCGCCGACCGCGGCATCAAGACGGGCGACCGCGTGCTGGTCTACAACCAGTTCGGCGAGGTCGAGATCACGGCATACGTTTCCTCCAAGCTGCTCCCCGGCACGGTTTCCATCGCCCATGGCGAGTGGTCCAAGTTCGACAACGTCCGCAAGACGAAGCTCATGCCCTACGGCATCGACACCGCAGGCAACTGCAACTTGCTCATCGGCGACACCCATCTGCCGCACATCGTCGGCGCGCTGCTGACGGCAGGCTTGGTTGAGATCAGAAAGGTAGGGGAATAACCATGACCCAGTACGGATTCTTCTTTGACCAGAGCCGCTGCTATGGCTGCAAGGCATGCTCCGTCGCATGCAAGGACTGGTACGACATCGCGCCAGGCCCTGAGAAGTGGATGAGCGTGTACATGTGGGAGAAGGGGCGCTTCCCCAACCCCTCGATCGGCATCCTCGCCTTCAACTGCGGCCACTGCGACAACCCCGTTTGCGCTGCAGCCTGCGAAAACGGCGCAATCTTTAAGGAAGACAAGTACGGCGCCGTCCTGATCGACCAGGACAAGTGCAAAGGCGATCGCCACTGCTTCGAGGCTTGCCCCTACGGCGCGCCCAAGTTCGCCAGCGATGAGCCTGGCACGAAGATGAGCAAGTGCACCATGTGCATCGACCGCCTGGAAAACGACCAGCTGCCGCTCTGCGTGGCATCGTGCCCCATGCGCGCCCTCGACTTCGGCCCGATCGACGAGCTTCGCGAGAAGTACGGCAACGTGAGCCAGATCGAGACCATGCCGAGCCCGACTTTGACCAACCCGAACTGGATCGCGAAGGCCAATCCGCCCAAGGAGCAGCTCATTCCTTACGATGCCGTGAAGGCAATCGAGCTGACGAAGCCGCGCACCAGCACCGACGACGTGTTCGAGGGCGACCTCGCAAGCGTCACCGAGTTCGATGCCGACGTCGCGTGCATCTCCGAGCTTCGCATGAAGAACGCCACGGTTGCCGAGGTCATGGCAGCCACCTCGAGCGACCAGGGTTAGTCCCCCTTAAGCAGCGGCAGGGGATGCGGATTGCACGTGCGCAGCCCGCACCCCCCAAGCCGCCGAACGATTGCCGCCCGCCTCGACTTCGGGCGGCGGAATGGAGTTAAAGATGGAACTGACACTCCAACATGCCGGCATCTACTGTCGCGATATCGATGAGTCGATCGCCTTTTACGAGGACGTCCTCGGCTGCAGGCTCCTTTTCAAATCCGATGCCATGGAGGGCGACAAGCCGCTCAAGATGGCTTGGATGAAGGGCATGGGCACCGCGTTCGAGCTGCTCGAGTGCGAGGACAAAACGACCTGCGGCAAGGCAGCCGAATGCCTGAATCACCTGGCGCTGCGCGTTGCGGACATGGACGGGTTCGTCGCTTTCCTGGGCGAGAAGGGCATAGCCATCGAGGCCGGCCCCTTCGACCCGCCGCTGGAATTCGACCGTCCGCTCAGCTCCGATGACGACGACCTGTTCACCGTGTTCGGCGATGCCGGCACGCAGCTGCGCATCATGTTCTTCCGCGGCCCTGGCGGCGAGCGCTTCGAGGTCCTCCAGGACAACATCAAGCCACTCTAACCTTAGGCGGAGGGCGGGCGCCGAATGCAGTCTCGCCCTCTCCCTCGATTCCCTCCTAATTAGAACCCTATTAGACGTTGGGTCAGGATACCTGCACCCGCAAAGAGCAAGGGATGGAGCTATCTTGACCCAGCACTTCTCGAAGAGAAGGGAATTCCTATGGACACTAACAAGAAATACGCGAACTGGGCGCTCATCGCCATCGCCATGCTGCTGTTCGGCACGGCCATCGCAACGGTTCAGTACAAGGTCCCCGTCGTCATGGGCGACATCATGATGAAGATGGACATGGACGCAGGATCCGCCTCGTGGCTCATGTCGATCTTCACCTTCGTGGGCATCATCTTGGCGCTCCCCACAGGCGCGCTCGCCAAGAAATTCGGGCCGAAGACGATGCTGCTCGCCGCGGCCGTCGTCGTAGCAATCGGCTCGCTCATCGGCGCTTTCGCGGGCAACGGCACCATCCTCATCGTATCCCGCGCGATTGAGGGCGTGGCATTCATCTTCGTCACCATCTGCGGCCCTCTGGCCGTGCAGAAGTACGTCGCTCCCGACAAGATCGGTTCCGCGACAGGCATTTGGGCACTGTGGGTCTGCCTCGGATCCGTCTTAGGCGGAGTTCTCACCCCGACGCTCTACGCCGCCACCGGGTTTGTGGGCGTGTGGGTAATCTATGCAGCCGTCGCCGTAATCTTCGCGATCATCGTCGCCGTCATCGTCAAGTTCCCCGGCGGCGAGGCGCTTGAAGCACCTCAGGCAGAAGCCTCCGAGGAGAAGGTGAGCTACTCCGAGCTCGTCAAGCCGAACATCCTTCTGTTCTTCTTCGCGTTCCTCGTGTTCAACCTGACGCTGCTCGCCGTTTTGGGCTTTGCGCCGACGTTCATGCAGCAGCAAGGCGTCGACCCCACGCTCTCCGGTTTCGTGAGCACCCTGCCGATGCTGCTCGCGGTCATTTCCTCGCCGCTGTTCGGCTCACTTTCCGACAAGATGGGCCGTTGCAAGCCGCTCTACCTGCTCGCCATGGTCGTCATGGGGCCATGCACGCTGATCCTGCTCACCCAGACCGGTCCTTTGATGTGGGTTGGCGCCATCGTCATGGGTCTTGTCGGCCTCGGCGGACCCGTTATGTGCCTGACCTCCTACATCAACGTCCTCGGTCGCCCCGAGCTGATGTCGATCGGCATGGGCGTGCTCATGCTCGTCCAGAGTCTGGGACAGTTTTTGGGCACGTGGCTCGTCCCCATGCTCCTCGGTCCCGAGATGTCCTCGTGGATGTTCGCCGGCATCGTGATGTGCATCATCGGCCTCATCGGCACGGGCGCCCTCGCCCTGTGCAAGTTCAAGTAAGGTTTGGGGGGGTGCCTCGGGAATCTCTCGCTTTACAGAGAGAACGTAGCCGATGAGAGATTCAGGTGCCCAGCGATCAGTGCGCGCAACCGCATCCCCGCACAGGTTGAATCTGCAGCGGCTTGCCCGACGATTCCATTCGCCGGGCGAGAACCCCCCGCACGCAGGTTGATCCCGCCATCAGCGTAACCGAGCAAGTAGCAAGCGAGATTCCCACTGAAAGCCCACATTCGAAGTGCCCGTTGCGAAACGCAGCGGGCACTTCAGCGCTTTCGTTTGGGGAGCGACAAAGCTGGAAACGTGAAGTCGATCGAGAATTGCGCGCTATGGAGACTGCAGACGCGAGGTGAGAGAGCGACACGGCGGCGAGCGGAAAACTGCGCGCGTGACGTTGCGAGAGGGGACGACGGCACCGCCAGGGCCGGGCAAGCGAGCGGCGCGGTAGACAGCGAGCGGAGAACAGGCCCGCGAGGGGTAGGGCGAACCGCGCTCTACCTGCATCCGAGCCAGTGACAAGAGGGAGGCTTCCCGGCATCTCGCAGGACGCCGGAGCAGCGGAACTCGAGGACCGGCAGATACGTGCGCGACACGCGCTTTCGATCGCAAGACCCCCCCCCTTTTCTCGAAAATCACCCCTCCGTGTTAAACCACCGTTGACATGTCGGCGATCCGCCTGGTCCGGTAGACCATCGCGTCGCCGCATTCGAAGTGCGCAAATCTCCTCGTCTTCCAGTATCGGACCTCCGCCTCGCGCATGAAGAGCTGCTCGCGCCCGCCGACCCGCCGCCTTCTTACGGCCTCTTGGCCGACTCCATGATAGGGGGCCTGTTTTTCGGGAGAGCCGCCAATGGGACAGCCATGTCAACGGTGGTTTAACATGGAGAATCACCTCCCCGTGGACAAATATCGGCGATATGTGAGTCCAAAAGCGCCGCCTGGATGCTTGGGCTTGTCATCAACGGCCTGTGACCTGGGCTTTCGCTGACCCTTTCGAGGAAGACGGGCCGAAGGTGGAAACGAATCCTCACATATCGACGATTGCTGTCCGCGATGGCGCAATCCGTCCCTAAAAACTTTTTGCTCGATGTGCGCAGGTTTTTCCGGAAGGCGACCGAAGACGAAAAGACCGGAAGAATCCGCACCTCCCTGGCCTGGCCTTATAGAGAGGCGCTCGTCAATAAACCGGCAATGAACAGGCAGGCTGCGGCAAAACCTGCACACATCGGAACTGCGGCAAAAAGTTGGACCGGTTGGACCGGTCGGAGCGGAGGCTGCATTGTATACAGACGAGGATAAGGTGTTCTGCGTGAAGAGGATGTGGGCGGAGGGGCTGACCCCGACCGCCGCGAGCAGGCTGTGGGGCGCGCCGTCCCGCCGGACGCTCGCGGCCTGGGAGAAGGAGGCCCTCGGCGGGGGCCTGGCGGTCGAGGCGCCGAGGGTCCCCGGGGCCTGCAGGCGCGCCAAGCACGCCCGCTACCCCGAGGAGACCAGGGCCGAGGCGCTGAGGCTGCTCGGCCTCGGCAAGCCGACCCGCGAGATCGCGAGGGCCCTCGGGCTCCCGTCCGGGTCGGTCGTGTCGAGATGGGCCGCGGAGGCCCGCCGGCGCGCTAAGATGGCCCCGGAGGCGATCGCGATGGGGAAAGAGAAGGGGGCGCCCGGCCCGCGCGAGGCGGAGCTGGACCGGCTGAGGATGGAGTGCGCGGTGCTCAGGGAGATGCTCAGCGACCCAAAAGCAGGAGACCCGGCGAGACTCTCGAACAAAGGGGACGTGCCCGGACAACGCGAGGGCGGAGGGCTTCTTCGGCACGCTCAAGCAGGAGTTCCTCTACGGCCGGGAGTGGGCGGGCGTCGGGCGCGAGGAGTTCGAGGGGCTGCTGTCGGGGTACATGGGGTGGTACGTCGGGCGCCGGCCCAGGAGGTTCCGCGAGGGGGGCCGCGCGCGCTACGAGACCCTGGCCGAGCACAGGAGGAGGCTCGGGTACCCGGTCCCGCCGTTCGCCGCGCAGCAGGCGCAGTAGAATGAGCTCGGACAGGTACAAGATTCCTGCCGCAGTCCCCATCGAGCAAAAAATATCAGCGAAGAAGGGGGGGTGGTCTCCAGCGATGGCCCTCGATGCATCGCAAATCGGGACGCGATCGGAAAACCGCTCGGAAAATAACTGCTTGCTTTATCACTCTACTGTGATAAAGTGTGAGCCGTTCGAAAGAGGCGCAAGGAGAAACCGCAAGGCCTCGAAACGATGCAAGTAACGTGAACGCAACATCCGAGAGGCTGCAAGCGTTTACAATGAGTTGCCGCAGCACGCGGACGGAAGGTGTCCGCGACCTGCCGCGTGTCACGCAGGCGGAAAGTACCACGTCGCCGGTCCTCACCGGAGGAAAGCCGCCGCCAAGCTTGCCGCACGATGACGAAGGAGAAGGTACGACCGTGAATTACACAACGCCCTCGGGGTTTCGCGACGTCTTAGCAGATGAGGCCGCGCGCCGCGAGGCAGCCGCGTTCGACGTGCAGCAATTGCTGTCGAGAAACGGCTACGTTCCTGTGGAGACGCCCACGCTCGAGATCATGGACGTCATGAGCGCCGGTGGACGCGTGCCGGGGACCCCGTTCAAGCTTTTCGACTCGCGCGGCGACCTGCTCGCGCTGCGCCCCGACGTGACGCTGCAGATCGCGCGCATGTGCGCAACGCGCCTCGCGGGGCACCCAGGTCCCTTCCGCTTCCGCTATCAAGAACGCGTCTTCCGCGAGGCAGAAGGCCGTCCGCAGGCGGAAGCGCGCGAGATGACGCAGGTGGGCGTCGAGCTCATCGGCGAAGCCGGCCCCGCCGCCGACGCCGAGGTCATCGCCTTGCTCGCCGAATCGCTCGAGCAGATCGGGGTAGGGGACTTCCGCATCTCGGTCGCCACGGTTGGCGTGCTGCGCGCCCTGCTCGCAGGATGCGGCGCCGGCGAGGCGTGGAAGTCGGGCGTGCTTTCCGCCTACCACGCCAGCAACTTCGTCAAGCTCGACGAGCTCACGGGGCCGGGCGCGCAAAAGGCAGGGGTCGCCCCCGTCTTCGCGCAGGCCATCCGCGCGCTCGCGAACGTCCGCGGCGGACGAGAGGCGGTTGCACGCGTGCGCGATCTGGTAACGCCGCTCGGCTGCCAGGACGGCCTGGCCGACCTCGAGCGCACCCTCGAGCAGCTCGACGAGAAGGGCCTGGCCGACCGCATCTTCGTCGATTTCTCAGTCATGAGCTCGTTCGACTACTACACAGGCATCGTCTTCGTCGCCTTCGCCCCCGCGCTTGGCGCGCCGCTCGGTTCGGGCGGGCGCTACGACAACACGATCGGGGCCTACGGCGAGAGCCGCCCCGCCGCTGGATTCGCGTTCTACCTCGATCAGGCGCTTGCCGCCGCCGCGACCGAGCAAGAGGCGGGCGGGCGTCCGCTGCGCATCGCCGTGCCCAAAGGCTCGCTCAACCCCGACTCCATCGCGTGCCTTGCGGCATGTGGCCTTGACACGACGGGTCTCGCCGACCCGGGGCGCCAGCTCATCATTCGCAACCCCGGCGTCGAGTACATTATCGTGCGCCCCTCCGATGCCCCGGTGTTCGTGGAGCTCGGAGCGGCCGATTGTGGCATCTGCGGGGAAGATTCCCTGCTCGAAGCGCAAACGGGCACCGTCGAGCTCGTGGACCTCAAATTTGGTGCGTGCCGCTTCATCGTGGCCGAGCCCGAGGGGGCGAACGAGCGCGTCGCCGAGCGCTATCGGACCTGCGGTTCGATCCGCGTGGCCACGAAGTACCCGCGCATCACCGAATCCTTTTACGCGAAGAAAGGCGAGCAGGTCGAAATCGTGAAGCTTCACGGCAACATCGAGCTCGGGCCGCTCACGGGCCTCTCCGAGCGCATCGTCGACATCACGGCGACGGGCCGCACGCTTCGTGAGAACAACCTGGTCATCGTCGATGAGGTGCTCTCGTCGACGGCGCGCTTCTTCGCGAACCCGTGCGCATTCCGCACCGACCCGCGCGTGGTCGAGCTCGCGGACAAGCTGCGAGCGGGCGCCGAGGCGGGCCTGTGGGACGCGACGGTGATTGCCGGAAGCGACCAGCCGGGCGCAAGTGCGAACTCAAGCGCGAGCGCGTAAACTTCTCGATACCAACCAAGACGTTTCAATATAAGAAGGGAACACATCATGCGTCGAGTCATTCTGAAGGAAGGCGAGCAATTCAAAAGCTCGCAGATCAACCGCACCGGAGCGTTCAACGCGGGCGCCATCGCCGCTGCGACCTCGATCATCGAGGAGGTGCGCGAGCGCGGCGATGCGGCGTTGCGCGACTTCACCGCGAAATTCGACGGCGTCGAGGTGAAAGACTTCCGCGTGCCGCAGGAGACGATCGATGCCGCCGCAGCCCAATGCGACGCAAAAACGGTCGCCGCGCTTGAACATGCCGCCGAGCAGATCCGCGAGTTCCATGAGCGCCAGAAGCAGCAGAGCTGGATCGCCACGCGCGAGAACGGGGCGATCGTCGGCGCGAAGGTGACGCCGCTCGAATCCGTAGGCATCTACGTTCCCGGCGGGCGCGCGCTTTATCCCTCCACCGTGCTCATGAACGCCATCCCCGCATCGGTCGCTGGCGTTGAGCGCATCGCCTGCGTGACGCCCCCGTCCAAGGACGGCTCGCTCGATTCCGCCATCCTCGCCGCCTGCAAGATCGCCGGCGTGACCGAAATCTACTCGGTCGGCGGTGCTCAGGCTGTCGGCGCGCTCGCCTACGGCACCGAGACCATCGAGCCGGTCGCCAAGATCACCGGCCCCGGCAACGCCTACGTCGCCGCCGCGAAGAAGATCGTGTCGGGCGATGTGGGAATCGACATGATCGCAGGCCCTTCCGAGGTGTGCGTCGTCGCTGATGAGACGGCTGATCCCGCACTCGTCGCCATCGACCTTATGGCCCAGGCCGAGCACGACCCCCTGGCCGCCTGCTACCTCGTCACCTTCTCCGAGGAATATGCCGACCAGATCGAGGCTGCCATCGAGCGCCACGTGAAGCACTCCACGCGCGCGGAGATCACCATGGCGTCGCTCAACGACCACGGCCTGATCACCATCTGCCCTGACCGCAAGGCCGCGATTCAGGCGGTGAACGTGATCGCCCCCGAGCACCTCGAGCTGCATGCGGAAAACGCCATGGACCTGCTCGGATCGATCAAGAACGCGGGCGCGATCTTCTTGGGGGAGTGGACCCCGGAGGCGGTCGGCGACTATGTGGCCGGCCCCAACCACACGCTTCCCACCGGCGGCACCGCGCGCTACGCAAGCCCGCTTTCAGTCGAGGAGTTCGTGAAGAAGTCGTCCATCATCCAGTACACCCCCGAAGCGCTCGCGGCCGACGCCGACTCCGTCATGACGATCGCTCGCCACGAGGGCCTGTGGGCGCACGCGATGTCCGTCGAGCTGCGCTGCAACGAGCTCGCTGGCAAGCCGACCGAAGTCGATGCAGGTGAGAGCGTTGAATAGCGTGAGACAGTCCGCCCCTCAACTGCAGGGGCTTGTGCCCTACGACCCGAAGTACCTTCCCGCAAGGGCATATCTTTCCGCGAACGAGAACCCGCGCGACGTGGAGACCGAGATCCGCCAGAAGATCATCAGCGCCATTCGCAAGGTTCCTTTGAACCGTTATCCCGATCCATTGGCCAACGATCTGCGCGACATGATCGCCGAAGCGAACGGGCTCGACCGCGACCAGGTGCTTCTGGGCAACGGCGGCGACGAGCTTTTGTTCAACATCGCGCTCGCCTGGGGCGGGCCGGGACGCAAGTTCCTAAACCTGCCGCCGACGTTCTCGGTGTACGCGGCCAACGCGCGCCTCACGGGCACCGAGGTCATCGATGTTCCGCGCCTCGCCGATTACTCGATCGACGAGGAGACGGTGCTTGAGCGCGTCGGCCAAGGTGACATCGACTACGTCATTGTGGCCAGCCCGAACAACCCCACCGGCAAGCTCGCGAACGAGGAGTTCCTCGCAAAGCTTCTCGACGCCACCGACGCGCTCGTCCTGGTCGACGAGGCATACTTCGAGTTCTCCCGCACGACGATGCGTCCCTACCTCGCGATGCACAAGAACCTGCTCATCCTGCGCACGTTCTCGAAGGCGTTTTCGCTCGCGGGTGTCCGCATGGGTTACATCCTGGGAAACGCCGAGGTCATCCGCGAATTTTTGAAGGTACGCCAGCCGTATTCAGTTGACGCCGTCTCGCAAGCGATCGCACGCGAGGTGTTCTCCGAGCGACAGAAGTTCGAGCACGGCATCATGGCAATCATCTCCGAGCGCGACCGTCTGCTCGAGGAGCTGGGAAAGGTGCCCGGGATAACCGTGTATCCTTCGGACTCTAACTATATCCTGTTCAAGCTCGAAGGCGCCGACAAGGTGTGGGAGGCCCTCTATGCACGCGGCATCCTCGTGCGCGACTTCTCCCATGCGCCGATGCTCGAGAACTGCCTGCGCGTATCGGTAGGGACCGAAGAAGAAAATAACGAGTTTCTCGCCGCACTGCGGGAAATCGTGGCGAACAAGTAGGAAGGGGTGCACATGAGCGAGCGGACCGCACGAATTGCACGTACAACGAAGGAAACCGACATCGAACTGTCGATCGACCTCGACGGCACCGGCGCGACCGACATCGACACCGGCATCGGCTTTTTCGACCACATGCTCACCGCCTTCGGGTGCCATGGACTGTTCGACCTGTCGGTGCGCGCGGAGGGCGACCTGGAAGTTGACGGCCATCACACGGTGGAAGATGTCGGCATCGTTGCAGGCCAGGCGTTTGCGAGCGCACTTGGTGACAAGCGCGGCATCAGGCGTTTCGGCTCGATCGCCCTGCCCATGGACGAAGCGCTCATCCTGGCGGCGGTCGATATCTCGGGCCGCGGCCAGCTCTTCTGGGAAGCCGACATCCCAGCCGTCATGGTGGGGTCCTTCGACGCGTCGCTCGCCAAGGAGTTCTTCATCGCCTTCGCCGCAAACGCCGGCGTGACGCTTCATATCCGCGAGCTCGCGGGCGAGAACACCCATCACGTGATCGAGGGCATGTTCAAGGCGGTGGCGCGCGCGATGCGCCAGGCGGTCGAGCTCGACCCGCGCATGGGCGATGCGCTGCCGACGACCAAGGGCGCCCTATAGGAGATGCGAATGATAGCGGTAGTCGATTATCAGAAGGGCAACCTGAAGTCGGTCGAGCTCGGCCTCATTGCCGCAGGTGGCGAGGTCTTCATCACGGCGGATGCGTCCGAGATAGCCAAGGCGGACGCCATCGTCTTGCCAGGCGTCGGGGCCTTCGCGGATGCGGCGGCGACAATGCGCGAGCTCGGGCAGACGGAGGCCATTCGCGACCGCGTGCGCGCAGGCGTCCCCTTTTTGGGAATCTGCCTCGGCGAACACCTGATGTTCGAGCACGGCGTGGAAGGCGCGCCTGAAGGCAACCCCGCGTGCGGACTGGGACTTTTGCCGGGCACCGTCGTCGCCATGCCGCGCTGCGATGCGCAAGGAAAAACGTTCAAAGTACCCCATGTTGGGTGGAACGCGATCGAGATGCCTGCGTATAACGGGGGCGATGCAGTCCCTCCGTGCGGCGAAGGCGGGGGAAATGCCGTGCTCAAACAGTCCTCGCTTCGCTGCGGAACTGCGCGCGGCACCTCCCCCGACTCCGCCGCACTGCTCGATGGGGGACAGGCTGAACCCGAACTTTCCTCGCTTCGCTCGGAAAATGCGGGCGGCGCCTTCCCTGACTCCACCCCACAGCCAGGAAGCGACCTCGCCTTCGCCTGCCCTCTCTTCGACGGCATAGCGCCTGGCGAGTACTTCTACTTCACGCATTCCTACATCGCGCCGACAGGTTCCCGCACCATCGCCGAGACCACCCACAGCGTGCGGTTCACGAGCGCGGTCCAGTATGGCGATCGCGCCTTCGGCGTGCAGTTCCACCCCGAGAAAAGCTCCGACGCTGGCGCGCGCGTGCTCGCGAACTTCGTGGCGATAGCCGCCCGCGGCTAAGCAGTCGCTGCACCGATTTCAGAAAGGAACGCAGAGACATGTATCTTCTCCCTGCAATCGATATCCTGGAAGGCCATGCCGTGCGCCTCGCCAAAGGGGACTATTCCCAGGTGACGGTCTATAACGACGACCCGGTTGACCAGGCGCGCGCGTTCGAGTCCCAAGGCGCCACATGGATTCACGTGGTCGACCTCGACGGCGCGCGCACAGGCGTACCCGAAAACATCGCCATCGTCGAGCGCATCGTGCGGGAGACCTCGCTTTCCGTGGAGGTCGGCGGCGGCATCCGCACGCTCGAGACCCTCGAGCGCCTCGCGGACATCGGTGCCGCGCGCATGGTGCTCGGCACCGCGCTCGTGAACGACCCCGATCTCGCGCGCGCCGCCGTGGAGCGCGTAGGGGGAGACAGGCTCACCGCCGGCATCGACGCGAAGGGCGGGGAAGTCGCCGTCTCAGGTTGGATCGAGGGCTCGGGCGTTGCGGCATGCGATCTGGCCCGCGAGATGGGCAAGGCGGGCTTTAAGCACATCGTCTACACCGACATCGCACGCGACGGCATGCAGACCGGGCTCGACGTGCAAGCATATGTCCAGATGGCGGAGGCGTTCGGGCATCCCGTAATCGCGAGCGGGGGTGTGGCGAGCGTATCCGACATCGAGCGGCTCGCACCGGTTGCCTCCTCTATCGAGGGCGTCATCACCGGGCGCGCCGTATATGAAGGAACCTTAACGGTTGAGGAAGGCGTCGCGGCCTGCGCTGCGGCCACAAAGGAGTAGGCTATGCTTGCCAAGCGAGTGATTCCCTGCATGGACGTAAAGGACGGGCGCGTCGTCAAGGGCGTGAACTTCGTGAACCTGCGCGACGCGGGCGACCCGATCGAGCTCGCACAGCGCTATGACGAGCAGCGCGCAGACGAGGTCATATTCCTCGACATTACAGCGACGAGCGACGACCGCGCCACCACCGTCGAGCTTGCCAGCCGAGCATCCGAGCAGCTGCACTTGCCCTATTGCGTCGGCGGCGGGTTTCGAAGCGTCGCCGATATCCGCAAGATGATCGCGGCGGGCGCCGACAAGGTGTCGGTGAACTCTGCCGCTGTTGCGAACCCCGAGCTCATCACGCAGGCAGCAACTGCGTTCGGCACGCAGGCAATCCTCTGTGCGATCGACGCGAAGCAGCGGGCAGACAACCCCAACAAGTGGGAGGTCTATGTCCACGGCGGCCGCAAGGCAACGGGAATCGACGCCGTCGAGTGGGCGCAAGAGGCGGCGCGGCGCGGCGCGGGCGAGATCCTGCTCACGAGCATGGACCGAGACGGCAGCCGCGACGGGTTCGACTGCGCCCTTACGCGGGCCGTGGCGCGCGCAGTGAACATTCCCGTTATCGCGAGCGGCGGCGTCGGCAAGATCGAGCACTTCGCCGAGGGTATTTTGGAGGGCGAAGCCGACGCCGTGCTTGCCGCAAGCGTATTCCATTTCGGCGAGATGACCGTACGCCAGGTGAAGGAGTACATGCGCTCGCAAGGCATTCCCGTACGCCTGTAACGTGTTTGTCGCAAGCGTGTCGCACGAACCGAAAGGACACTAACATACATGGCAGTGATTGACAGCATTCCCGAGCTCGCCTACAACGAAGCCGGCCTCATTCCTTGCATCGTGCAGGACGCGAAGACCCGCGAGGTCCTCATGATGGCGTGGATGAACGAAGAATCCGTGCGTCTCACGCTGGAGCAGCGCACAACCTGGTTCTTCTCGCGCAGCCGCCAGGAGCTCTGGCACAAGGGCGGCACGTCCGGCAACACGCAAGCGCTCATCGAGCTGCGCTACGACTGCGACGCCGACTGCCTGCTCGCGCTGGTGGACCCCGCAGGTCCCGCCTGCCACACGGGCAACACCACCTGCTTCTACCGCGTGATGGGGTAGAACCCCGAGGCTCGCTCTCCGTCACCCGCTTCGTTGGCGCCGCCCCTTCTCGCTGCTGTCGCACGCCCGAGGGCTCGTCAGTGTGTGCGCTTCCTGCTGTTTCGCCGCGCGGCGGGCAACCTTCGGTAGAATCGATAGGTCCTATCCGAGCGCGACGAACAGCGCATCGCGCACGCACGAAAGCTCATACATGATTATCGAAATCCTGAAAGCCCTGCTCGAGGGCATTGTCGAAGGCATCACCGAATGGCTGCCCATCTCGTCGACCGGTCATATGATCCTGATTGATGAATTCGTGAAGCTGCAGGTATCCGATCAGTTCCTCGCCCTGTTCCTCGTGGTCATCCAGATCGGCGCGATTCTCGCCGTCATCATCATGTACTTCCACAAGCTCAACCCCTTCAGCTTCAAGAAGACGCCGGCGCAGCGCAAAAGCACCTGGCGGCTGTGGGGCATGGTCGTCATCGGGTGCATTCCGGCGGCGGTGTTTGGATTCGCGCTCGACGATTGGGTGAACGAGCATTTTTACAACAAGGTTTGCGTTGCCGCGATGCTCATCCTGTACGGCATCGTCTTCATCGTGCTCGAACGCCGCAACCATCGTCGTTTCCAGGAGGCCCGCGCAGGGCTCGCGCTTTCCGGCCCGCGCCCGCGCGGCAAGCATGCGCGCGTCGACGCCCAGGCGCACGCAACGAGCGAGCAGCTCGACGCCCGCGCGGAGGAGCAGCTGTTCAAGATCACCGACGTCGACGACATCGACTGGAAGACCGCGCTCAAGATCGGCCTCTTCCAGGTGCTCGCCATCATTCCGGGAACAAGCCGCTCGGGCGCCACAATCATCGGCGGCATGCTCACTGGATGCTCGCGCACCGCGGCGGCCGAGTTCACGTTCTTCCTGGCCATCCCTGTGATGCTCGGCTGGGGCGCGGTGAAGGCGGCGAAGTTCGTGCTCGCAGGCGTCGCCATGACCACGACCGAGATCGCCGTGCTCGTCACGGGCGTTGTGTCCGCATTCGTCATGTCGATCATCTCGATCAAGTTCCTCATGGGCTACATCAAGAAGAACGACTTCACCGCCTTCGGCATCTACCGCATCATCGTGGGCGTGCTCGTCCTTGCCTACTTCGCGTTCGAGACCATGGGCATGCTTCCGTAAAGACGCAATGCCATCCCAGCCGAACATCCCCCGCGTCACCTACACGCCCAAACTCGCGACGTACATGCGCAAAAAGGGCTGGCGGCATATCGCCATCGAGCACGCGAGCGCATGCGGTTGCTGCGTCGACCTGTCGGAGGTGGCCACGCGATTCGTCGACGACGCGGCAGCGGACAAGCTGCGCGCGAAGGGCTGCGTCGAGCTTCACGGCGAGCTGGGAAGCGTCCTCGTGGCGCGCGGAATGGAATACGACGACGCAGTAGAACTGGGGCTTCGCA
Source organism: Ellagibacter sp. (assembly GCF_048412355.1). Classification (NCBI taxonomy): domain Bacteria; kingdom Bacillati; phylum Actinomycetota; class Coriobacteriia; order Eggerthellales; family Eggerthellaceae; genus Ellagibacter; species Ellagibacter sp. Next base: position 73,064 of record NZ_DBFSAP010000014.1, on the reverse strand, counting down.
GCTTCTTCGGCGCGAAGGACATCACCGTGCGCGGCATCAGATCGTGGAGCCTGTAGCAAACCCTTAGTTGGCGCGGGACGAAGCCAAACCCCGAGTTGAGGCTTAGGAATGGAACCACAGCCCCAAGTTCGTGGTCAACTGGGAGAGTTGTGCGACGTTATTTTGCTCGATGGAGCCCTTTACGACTACCTGAAACACTCTCTGAAATAAAACCCCAGCTCAGCGAAGAGCGAATTTAATTATCCTCAGAAAGGGCAGCGCACAACTCTCCCAGTTGACCACCAACTAAGGGGTGTGCTCCATTCTGCCGCCCGCGACCGCCCGCTGCAGACGTCTTCTTATTCGGAATCGACTTTTCACGGACAAAACATTGTCGATACGCGAGTCGGAAAGGGGCGGTGGGTTTATTGTTCCTTGCGCGCGACCGCGAACATGGAGCACAATGAAGCATGACGGCCATAGGGGACCGGATGGCCGAAAAGCTGGTAGGCCCATGGGTTGGCCGCGAGAACCTGACGGGTAGCGCACCGCCGTAGGAAGCCACGGGGCTTCCTCAAGAGCTGGGAGGACCTTATGCATTACGTCGAATCACCGCATCGTTTGCCTTACGAGATGGCATCAGGTATCCTTCAGGCGGAAATCGGCTGCTCCTACAGCCGCTGCCGTTTCTGCTCGCTGTGCCGCAAGCCGGGGAAGGACTACCGACCCGCACCGCGCGAAGAGGTGGAGGCCGACCTCGACGAGCTCGCTTCCTACGTGCGCAGACCCACGCGCATCTACCTCTACGGCGGAAACCCCTTCGGCATGCCGCGCGATATCCTCATACCGCTGCTCGAGCGCATTCACGAGAAACTGCCCGAAGTGAAGACAATCGGGGGCTTTTGTCGCGTAGCGGACGTGAAGGCCGCGACCGACGAGGACCTTGCAACCTGGGCACACCTCGGGGTGCAGGGGCTCTCCATCGGAGCCGAGAGCGCCTACGATCCCGCGCTCAAGTTCATGCGCAAGCCACATACCGCGGCTGACCTGGAGCAGCAATGCGCGCGGCTCAGCAAGGTCGGCATCGACTACACGCTCTTCTACCTGGCCGGTATCGCAGGCGCTGGGAAGTGCACTGAGGCGGCACACGCATCGGCCGAGGTCTTCTCGCGCATCAACCCGCTGCGCATCAACATCATGACGCTCACCGTGTTCGACAATGCCGACCTCGCGCAAGACGTTGCATCGGGCGCCTTCGCCCCGGCAGCCGAACGCGAGATCGTGCTCGAGATTCGCGACTTCATCGCAGGCCTTTCGGGATGCACGTCCTTTATCGAGGCCGGCCACGACACCAACATGGTGCATTTCGACGGCGTACTGCCGCGCGACCAGGAAAAGATGATCCTCTACCTGGAGCAACGCGCTGAGATCATGAACGAAGAGCACATGAGGCTCCTCCGAAGCCGCTTCCGCGCACTATAGCGGAGGCACGCAAGAAGGCAACGATCCTGCATGCGCCCGAAGACCGCGAGCGGTGCGAGGCCTATCCAAATACTAGGATTTTCTGCTCGCCGCCCCATTTCACCCGCTTTCGGGTTAGCCACGGCTTCTCTTTTGCTATCATGTCAAGCACACGAGTGGCCCCATCAGGGCAGATTCTCGTTAAAGCAATGAGGCATGAGAGGAACGTCAATGCCAGAAGAAAGCAAGTCGCTTGCTGAAATCGAAGCGCACCGCGCGAAGATCGACGAGATCGACCAGCAAATCGTTGCGCTTCTGAACAAGCGCGCAGGTCATTCGCTCGTAATCCGCGGACTCAAACCGGGAGCCCGCATGGGGCTTTACGACCCCAAGCGCGAGGAGGAGATCTTCGCTCGCGTCAATTCTTATAACGAGGGACCTTTGTATAACGAGAACCTCCGAGAAATCTACGAGGCAATTCTCAAGGTTATGAAGGAGACCCCGTCCGTATGAGTGAAGTGAAAACCGTGTCCCAAAAACTACCCGATTACGGAACGCTGACCGACGAGATCACCATCTTCGCCGGCCCGTGCTCAGTCGAAAGCGAAGAGCAGTTCAACGAAGTCGCCGAGTGCATCGCGAGCCTCGGCTTGCATTGGATCCGCGGCGGCGCGTTCAAACCCCGCACCAACCCCCACAGCTTCCAGGGCCTCGGCGAGGAAGCGCTGCAGATCATGAAGGCCGGGGGAGACAAGTACGGCCTGAAGACCCTGACGGAGGTCATGGACTCCGAGCACTGCGAGATGGTCCACTCCTACGTCGACGGCCTGCAGGTGGGAGCGCGGAACTTCCAGAACTTCAGCCTGCTGAAGAACATCGGTAAGGTGACGAAGGACTCGCACAAGATGGTGCTGTTCAAGCGCGGTTTCGCCGGCACGATCGCCGAGTGGCTCGCCGCGACTGACTACATCACCATGGCGGGCAACGACAACGTCGTGCTCTGCGAGCGCGGCCTGCGCACCTTCGAGACCGCGACGCGCTTCACGCTCGACATCTCGGCGGTGCCCGTCATCCACAAGCAGAGCCTCTATCCCATCTGCGTGGACGTGTCTCATCCGGCCGGCGTGCGCGACCTCGTGCCCGCGCTTGCGAAGGCGGCGGTGGCGGTCGGCGCCGATTCCATCATGATCGAGGTGCACCCGAACCCGCCCGCGGCCCTTTCCGACGGTCCGCAACAGCTAACGCCCGCCCAGTTCACCGACCTTATTGCTGAGCTGCGCGAACTCGCCGCAGTCTTCGGGAAGAAGATCGTTTAACGCGCTGAGCGCAGCAAAATGACGTAACCGGGAAGGCCGCCTCGAGCGGTCTTCCCGCTCTTTGAGGACAAGCGAGCCGCAAAAGACTCCCCGAAGCAAGCGGGAAACCCGAGCCCTCCCCCTATGATCGGGCGCCTGGAAGCGAGCCCTCGGCAGGAAAGCCCGCTTCCAGGCAATCCCCCCTCCCGCAAACCGCGAGGATGCTACAATGGCACGCGTTCGCCTACGATTAATCGGAGCTGCATGACCAACTTCTCCAAACCCATCAACCGCGCGCTCTTCGTGCTCTGCGTCATCGTAACCGGGTCGATTGCCGGCGCTTTTGTGTGGGCGTTCTTCTTCTTGATGGACAAGGGGATCGAGCTCTTCTGGGCCACGCTGCCCGCGCTCATCGGCCAGGCGGCGGATGCGTGTCTGCCAGGGCTTGCGGAGGGGCCGTTCGGCTTTCTGCCGTATCCGCTTATCGTGTGCATCGTCGGCGGGCTACTCATCGGGTACTTCGACAAGAAGACGGGCGCGCGGCCCGAAGAGCTTACCGAGGTCATGGCCAAGGTGAAGCAAAACGGCCGCTACAGCTACGAGGGCATCGGCAAGCTTTCGCTCGCGGCGCTTCTGCCGCTGCTGTTCGGCGGGTCGATCGGACCCGAGGCCGGGCTCACCGGCGTGATCGCAGGGCTCTGCACCTGGGTCGGCGATCGGATGCGGCGTTTCGGCGCCGACTTCCGCGCGCTCACCACCATCGGCACGCAAGCCGCCTTAACCGCCCTGTTCACCGCCCCCTTGTACGGCTTTGTGGCCCCGCTTGCAGGGACGGCGGACGCACCCAAAGACGGCGAAAACGACGTCGATATTAAGCTGCCGCGCGCCCAGAAGACCTTTGTCTACCTGTGCGCCATCGCAGGTGCGCTCGCGGCGTTTCTGTTGCTCGGAGATGTGTTCGGGGGAGGAATGGGCCTGCCGCGCTTCACGGGGATGGAAGTGGGCGCGCTCGAAGCCGCGCTTGTCATACCGGCCGCCCTCCTCGGATGCGCCGCGGGATGGGCCTTCCACGTATCGAGTTGGGCATCGGGAAAACTTGCAAGCCGCATGGGGGAGCAGCCCGTCACGAAGGCCGTGCTCGGCGGGATCGTCCTCGCAGTATGCGGCATGGCGCTGCCCTACACCATGTTCGCAGGCGAGGCGCAAACACACCTGCTGATGGATAGCTACCTTGCAATCGGGGCGGGCGCGCTCATCGCAACCGGGCTCGTAAAGGCCGCGCTCACCCCGTTCTGCATCCAGATGGGCTGGCGCGGAGGCCATTTCTTCCCGCTCATCTTCTCAGGGGTGAGCATTGGATACGGCTTTTCCCTGCTCACCGGTGCAGATCCCGTGTCGTGCGTGGCCGCGTGCACCGCGGGATGCATGGGGGCTGTCATGCGCCAGCCCGTGATGACGGCGCTGCTGCTGATCATGTGCTTCCCCGTGAAGGGCGTCGTCGTCACGATCGCGGCTGCGGCCATCGGGGCGGCGATTCCCCTTCCGAAGACGATTGCGCCTTCCAAGCCGCAGCGGAGCGCCCAGGAGAAGGAGAACGCCCTGCGAGAAACCAAGGAGGCAGGCGAATGATCAACTTCCGCATGCTCGTGGACGTGCTGAGACATTCAGGGTTCGGGCCGATCACCTGCGTGTTCGCGATCGCCTTCCTCATATGCTCGGCAGCCGTGTGGCTCGCCGACCCCGAAACCCTCACCTTCGGCGACGGGGCGTGGTTCTCCTTCGAAGTGGTATCGACCATCGGCTTCGGCGACGTGAACGCGACGGGACCGGTAGCGCGCGTGGCGGCAGTAGTGCTCAGCGTCCTGAGCATTTTCTACATCGCGCTTCTCACCGGCGTTGTCGTGAGCTACTGCACGACCGCGCTCAAGGCGCGCCAAGAAGGCACGCTCGCCAACTTCGCCGCCAACCTCGAACGCCTCGACGAGATGACCCCCGAGGAGCTGGCCGCGTTCTCCAAACGAGTAAAGGAATACCGCCGCACGCGATAATGTTAAATCACTGGCGTTAACGTTAAATTGCGCGCGTGCTCGGTCAATCTGCGGCACAATGGAGGGCGACACAGAAGCGTGGGCGCGAAGGCGGGCCCGCGCGACGCGGCATCCGCCGCTTGCAGGAACCGAAACGACAAGGAGCACTTTCGTGGCTAAGGTCAATCCGAACTACCAGAAACTTCCGGGCAGCTATCTCTTCTCCGAGATCGCCCGTCGCACGGCAACATATTCCGAGGCGCACCCCGAGGCGAAGCTCATCAAGATGGGCATCGGCGACGTGACGCGCCCGCTCGCACCTGCCGTCATCGAGGCCATGCACGCCGCCGTCGACGACCTGTCGCGCACCGAAACCTTCCACGGCTACGGCCCTGAGCAGGGCTATGACTTCCTGCGCTCGGTCATCGCGGAGAAGGATTTCCACGCACGCGGGGTCGACATCGCCGACGACGAGATCTTCATCTCCGACGGTGCGAAGTCCGACTGCGGCAACATCGGCGACATCCTCGACGTCGACAACGTCATCGCTGTATGCGACCCGGTGTATCCCGTCTACGTCGACTCCAATGCGATGGCGGGCCGTGCGGGCGACTACGACGCCGAAGCCGAGCGCTGGACGAACATCACCTACATGCCCACCACCGCCGAAAACGGCTTCTGCCCTGCGCTTCCCGAAGGCCGTGCGGACGTCATCTACCTGTGCAGCCCGAACAATCCCACGGGCACGGTGCTCACCGCCGAGCAGCTGAAGGTGTGGGTTGACTACGCGAACGCCAACGGCTCGATCATCATGTTCGACGCGGCTTACGAGCGCTTCATCACCGAGGAGGGCGTGCCGCACTCCATATACGAGGTGGAAGGTGCCAAGACCTGCGCCATCGAGTTCCGCTCGTTCTCGAAGACTGCAGGATTTACCGGTGCGCGCTGCGGATACACGGTGGTTCCTAAGGAACTCGAGCGCGACGGTCAGAGCCTGAACGCCATGTGGAACCGCCGTCAGTGCACGAAGTTCAACGGCGCGAGCTACATCATCCAGCGCGGCGCCGCGGCAATCTACACCGAGGAAGGCGAGCGCCAGATCGAGGAGACGCTTGCGTACTACCGCAACAACGCGCGCGTGATCAAGGAAGGCCTCGAAGCCGCCGGGTTCACCGTATACGGCGCCGTGAACAGCCCCTACATCTGGTGCAAGACGCCTGAAGGCGTGGGGAGCTGGGAGTTTTTCGACAAGCTGCTCACCGAGGCGAACATCATCACCACGCCGGGCGCGGGCTTCGGCCCCTCGGGCGAGGGCTACGTACGCCTGACCGCCTTCGGCGACGCCGACGCCACCGTAGAGGCGATGGAGCGCATCAAGAAGCTCATGGCGTAGCGACGCCGCTCGCTTTTCAAGAGCCACTCAATTTTTCTTGAACGACTTCCCATCGGCCGCACATCTGCGTATCGTAGGAGCCGCACGAACGAAAGCCCCAGGCAGCTCCTGGGGCTTTTTACTGTCAAGAACACGCTGCCTTGGCAGCGAGAAGTCGATGAACAGGGAAAAGGAGGGCCCGCATGGCAGGCACGATCCTTGCGCAGATGGCTTCGTTCGCCATCATGCTCGCTATCGGCGCCCTGGCGGAGAAAATCGACATCATCCGCCGCGAGACGCTCTCCGATATCATCGCGCTTGCGACGAATGTGCTCCTGCCCATCATGCTGTTCTCGTTCATCTACAGCAACGCGACGCGCGAGGTTCTTATGGCCCATGCGCCCATGGCGGCGCTGACAGCGGTATTCTACCTCGTCATTACCGCGGTGCTTTTTCCCACAGCGCGCTTGCTCGGGCTCGATGCGGAGCGGTCGAAAACGTTCCGGCTGATCTTTACCTTCGGGAACACGGGCTTTATCGGCCTGCCTTTGCTCTCGACCATCTATCCCGAGACAGGAGCGGTCGACCTTGCCTTATTCATGCTTGTTGACCAGGCTGTTTTCTGGACATATGGCCTCAGGCTCGCCACCGCCCGGACCCGCCAGACACCGTTTAGCGCGAGGAACTTCCTCAACCCGAACATCGTCGTCATATTCGCGACGTTTGCCATCGCTCTCTCGGGAGCGCGGCTTCCCGCCTTTTTAGCAAGCACACTCTCGACCATCGGAGCTGCGGCGAGCCCGCTTTGCATGATCTGCCTGGGGGCGATGTGCTACTTCTCGAGCGTTCGCTCGGCGCTCCTGTCGTGCGACCTCTACGTCGGCATCGCGGTGAAGATGGTCGCCATGCCGATTATCGCAGGCAAGGCGATTCTCGCGTGCGGCCTGCCGATCGACCACTGCCTTGCCGTCTCGTTCATCGTGATGATGGCCATGCCGGCGACAACGCTCGTCCCCCTGTGCGTCGAGCGGCATGGCGCACGAGGAGAAAGCGAGTATGCGACGGTGCTTTCCGTCGCCACCATCATAGCAAGCGTGGCGACGGTGCCATTCGTTGCGGCAGTTCTTGCGCTGTGATGGGAAAGGCGCTAAAAGACAAGCCCCCGACATCGCATTCGAGACGTCGGGGGCTTGTTAGGGAACTGCATTTTCCAGGCGCGTTCTAGAACCCGCCTTGGCTTGCACGCTCGGGGACGAGCGTGCGGCGCTTTCCCTTCGCCCAGTTCATGCTGCGAAATTCCTTCACCTCGTGGAAGTTGTAGTTCTCAGCCCACATGAAGCAGAAGCCGCGAAGCTCGTCGAGCAGCTCTTCGGGCGTGCCCGCGTGCTCGTCTTCGATGTAGGTCTTGAACACGGAGTATGTCTCGCTCTTGTCGTGGATGCGCACCTTGGGGAAGCGGATGGAAAGCCACGTGCGGATGGCGGCGTTGAGTTTCTCGGCGCCGGGGTCGTCGCCGAACATGACCTCGATCGGCTCCCAGTATTCCTTGTACAGGCGCGTCTGCTCGTCGTGGTCCATCGCGATGAGCAGGTAGTTGCGCACCAGGTCAGCCGTCGTCAGCGGTACACCGCGCGCGTTCAAGCTCTCGAAGATGAGCTGCGGGTTGTCGCCGCGGTCGAGCTCCGCGTCAATCACCGTGAGCACCTTCATGCCCGTCCACAGCACGTCGGCGTCGAAATCGCTCTTCTCCATCTCGCCGTAGAAGTAGTCAAGGTTCTCGGTGATGCGCTCGGAAGGACGCTCGGGCATCGGCGTAGCGTTCACCACCGCCTCAAGTGTCGGGCAATCGTTTAGCGACAGGATGAGCTTCGCCGCCACGCCGTCGCCCGTCTTCACGTGAAGGAACGTGCCGGAGATATCGTCGGCAGTAAGGCCATCGGCGGTCGCGCCGTGCGCGCGCAGATACTTCACGAGCGCGGCGATCACGATGGTGAGCGTGGTCATGCGCTGCTGGCCGTCGATCACGTCGAGTTGGTGCTGCGCCGTCTTCGCAAAACGGTCAGGCGAGTAGAGCACCGTGCCGATGAAGTGCGCGTTGCCCGTACGGCCCGAGCGGTTGATGTCCTGCCACAGCCCCTTGCATTGCTGCAGGCCCCAGGAGTACACGCGCTGGTACACCGGGATGACGAACTGGGTGTCTTCCGTTCCCAAAAGGTCGAGGAACAGCTCTTGTTTGGTTTGCATGCGTAAAACTCTTTCTCCACTTCGCGCCCAAGGTGCCGGCCTGGACGCGGCCTTCATCTTGCACCCGAAGCGTCGCCGCGGGTGCGGCCCCAAAAAACCGTGAAGGATTATAGGACAGGCGCCTATGGATGAGTAGATGCTCGAATTCGATTGAGCAGGAGAATCCGCAAATCGAGCACAGAGAGCGACCCCGAAGAAAGAAACGGCAAGTGCGCGAGGAAACCATAAGGTACAATCCTAGAAATACCATGCTCGAAAACGACGCAAAGACGAGCTCGAAGGGCAGCTTGGAAGCAGACGCATCGCGAACCCCTTGCTCGCGCTGGCCGTCAAGCGACAACCAAAGGCACGTCCGGCACGAAAGATTGGGGAGCAACCATGACGAAGAAACGCATCTTGCTTGTCGCCACGGGCGGCACCATTGCATCGAAAGAAGAGGGAAATGGCTTGTCACCTGCGCTTTCAGGCAAGGAATTGACGAGGTACGTTCCCGAGGTGGCAGACCTCGCCACACTCGACGTGGAACAGGCCATGAACATCGATTCGACCAACATGCGCCCGAGCGACTGGCTGCGCGTCGCCCGCACCATAATGGAAAGCTACGACGACTACGACGGGTTCGTGGTGCTGCACGGCACCGACACCATGGCATACACCGCAGCCGCCCTGTCGTATCTCATCCAGCACAGCCCCAAGCCCATCGTGCTCACCGGATCGCAGCGCCCCATGGCGAGCGCCTTCACCGACGCGAAGCTCAACCTCTACCAAAGCGTGCTGTACGCAACCGACGACGACGCGAGCGACGTATCGATCGCGTTCGGCGGCGTCGTCATCGCGGGAACCCGCGCGCGCAAGCAGCGCACCATGAGTTTCAACGCCTTCACTAGCGTGAACTTCCCGCCGCTTGCCTATATTCGCACCGACCGCATCGTGCGCTCCGCCCCCTTCGCGCGTTCAAAGAGGGCGGAGGGGGCACACGGACACGCAGCAGCAGGGCGTCCCACCGTCTACGACAAGCTCGACCCGCGCGTGTTTGCGCTGAAGCTCACGCCAGGGCTCGATTCGCGAATCTTCTCGGCCTTGGCGCCCGCCTACGACGCAGTCATCTTAGAGACGTTCGGCATCGGCGGCATTCCCGAGCAAGGCGAGACCGGCCCGTGCTTCCAGGACGCTATCTATTCATGGGTCGATTCGGGGCGCATCGCCGTCATGACGACGCAGGTCCCCGAAGAAGGTCTTGACCTGGGAGTTTATGAAGTTGGGCGCGCGTATGCGAACCATCCGGGCATTTTGCGCGGCGCCGACATGACCCCCGAGGCGATTGTCGCGAAGACCATGTGGGCGCTCGGGCAAACCCGCGATGTGGCAGAGGTTGAGCACCTGTTCAACTGCGAGATCAACCACGACCGCTCGCCGTTCGAGTAAGCAGAAAGCGCAAGGGAGCGCGCCGCCTCGCACACTACTTAGGCCACGAAGAGCTTGCTCGCGTCACCCGCGTCGCAGTCGGCAAGCGCGACGCTTTTGATCGAGGGGTCGTCGTCGGTCGAGTAGTAGTACGTCTTCGTGCGCGCCGAGTAGCACCCCGTGTAGAGCGTGCGCTCGAAGGTGCGGTCGGCCATCGCCGCCGAGCCTTCCACCATCGCCACGTTCCCGAGCGTATGGAATGCGCGCAGCACGTTTTCCCACTCGCTGGCCTTCTGCGGGTAGTTCGCATTCAGGAATGCCGCCTTCACGAAACGCGAGGGAGAATACGAATCGCCCGGGATGCCGCGCGCACCGGCGCCCGCGCCGAAGGGGGTAAGCTCGGCGCGGCCCCAGGTCGCAGCGGCGGGAAAGTCACCCGTTGCCGTGATATAGGTGCGCAAGTTCGTCATGTGCCAGGTGAACTCGGGCTGGTTCGCCAGCGTGTCGACTGGGTTGTCCATCACATGAAGACCGTCGGCCATCTGCTCGATCACGATCGAGCGCGTGTCATCACCCACAATCCAGTGCAGCATCGACACGCCGAGCTGGTCGCTCACCGGCTTCGCGACGATATTCGCGTTCGCGAGCGCCGCTTCCACTTCATCGACCGTCGCGAAGTTCGCCGCAACCCAAACAGGGAACTCATAAGCGGCGATGTTTGTCTTCCCGTCAATAGGGCTCTTGGAATATTCAGCGAACCCGGGGAAGTTCAAGCCGGCAACGCCCAGGCCCGCGTCGTTTCCGCAATCGAAGTAGAGCGGGTAGTTGTCGAGCACGACCGCCATGCCGATCACGGCGTGCGCGGCCGGCGCGTCATCGAGGAAGGAGTAGGGGAGCGGGAAGCCCGCGGGCGTCACCACCACGCGCTCGCCGTAGCGCGTGTTCCAATCAAGGTTGCGCGCCAGATACATGTTGCCCTCGCCGTCGCTGAATCTGATTCCCGTGCACATATCGCATCCTTTCGTGAAGCTTGTCCGTCCGCGCCCGCCCGCATCGGGTGGGCTTTTCTTCCATTCCATCGTGCGCCTGGGTCGTTTCAAGGACAACTGGAAGCTTCCCATCGTTGCCATTCGGTCATCAAAACGCCGCGCCGTAAACAGATTGAACTTACAGAAAACCCCTCCACCGTGGACAAAAACGCCGATGGGGCAAATGCTGCAGCTCCACGTAACACCACCCAAAGCCAACGCTACAGTTCGCGTGGGTTTTCCTCTTTCCCCAGTTCGCGCGCTTGGTACTCCGCCTCTATCTGCCGAGCGAACTCATCCATCTTGCGCTCGCCTTCGCTTCGAATGCCGAAAAGCGTGCGGCCGCTCGATACGCGCGGCTGCTCATCGCCGCTCATCTGGATGCGAAGCTGCTCTTGGATACGTTTCCATTTTTTCTCGAAGTCGTCCATGCGACCATGATAGCAGCCCTCGCGAAACGACCGAGCGAAAAACCTCAATGCCGCTCGCCTTCGCTTTCGCACGCTACACTGTTGATTTTCGCATGCCGTGAGCAGCTACGTTGTTGAGCCGTTAGAATACGAGACCCCCTTTCCATGCCTTTTGGCGACAACTGAAGAACTCAAATTCCACCCGGGATTGCCTGGGTGGAATTTTTCTGTCCCCAATACGGGATAGGGCAGTGCGCGCGAAAACGCCCGGGCGAGTCTTGCGCGACACGGAAGGCGGCGCGAAAACACCCGGGCGGGCAGTGCGGGCGGCAAATAACAAAACAACGAGGAGGAATCAAGCACCCTTGCAGCGCGACAAAATCAAACCGATCCTGTTCAGCATCATCAAGCATTCAACCAAAGAAGAGCTCAAAGAGCAGCTTCCCCGCGACATCGTATCAGGCATCGTGGTCGCCATCGTTGCGCTGCCGCTCTCGATCGCGCTGGCGATTGCGTCGGGCGTCGGCCCCGAGCAGGGTCTCTACACCGCCATTGTCGCAGGCTTCCTGATCGCCTTCCTCGGCGGCTCGCGCGTGCAAATCTCCGGTCCCACCGCCGCCTTCGCAACCATCGTGGCCGGCATCGTCGCGACCGACGGCATCAACGGGCTGGTGGCGGCGGCGCTGATCGCAGGCGTGCTGCTTGTGCTCATGGGCCTGCTCAAGCTGGGAACTATCATCCGCTTCGTGCCCTACACCATCACCACCGGTTTCACGGCGGGCATCGCGGTGACCATCGTAATCGGCCAGCTGAAAGACTTCTTCGGGCTCACATATCCCGCAGGGACGCCGACAGTCGAGACGCTCGACAAAGTCTCGGCGCTCGCGGAAAACTTCGGCACCTTCAATTGGCAGGCGCTCGTGGTGGGCGCGGTGTGCCTGGCGGTACTGTTTTTGTGGCCGCGACTGGGAACGCTCGGAGCTAAGGTGCCCAGCTCACTCGTCGCCGTCATCGTGGGCATGGCCATGGTCCCCCTGTTCGGCATGAACGTAAACACCATCGGCGATTTGTACACCATCAACGCCGGCCTGCCCGAGCTGCACGTGCCGCAGCTCTCGATCGATTTGCTGCGCGACCAGCTTCCCAACGGCATCACCATCGCCATCCTGGCCGCCATTGAATCGCTGCTCTCGTGCGTCGTCGCCGACTCGATGATCAGCTCGCACCACCGCTGCAACATGGAGCTCATGGCCCAAGGCATTGGCAACCTGGGCTCGGTGCTTTTTGGCGGCATTCCCGCGACGGGCGCCATCGCCCGCACTGCTGCCAACGTGAAGAGCGGCGGGCGTACGCCGGTCGCCGGCATGGTGCACGCGCTGATCCTGCTCGCGGTGCTCGTGTTCCTCATGCCCTACGCAGCGCTTATCCCCATGCCCACCATCGCGGCAATCCTGCTTCAGGTCGCATACAACATGAGCGGCTGGCGCAACTTCGCGCACCTGTGCCACACGGCATCGAAGGGCGCGGTTGCCACGCTTCTGCTCACGTTTACGCTCACCATCGTGTTCGACCTGGTGACGGCAATCGCCGTCGGTATGCTCATCACCGTGGTGCTGTTTATGAAGATGGTTTCCGAGGAAACTGAAGTCAAAGGCTGGAAATACTACTGCGACGCCGATTCCGAGGTCACGCACTTGCGCGAGCTGCCCAAAAGCGTGCGCGTGTACGAGATCAACGGCCCGATGTTTTTCGGCATGACCGACCGCATTACCGATATCTCGGTGAAGGAGTTCACGAAATACCTGATCATCCGCATGCGCGGCGTGCCATCGCTCGACTCGTCGGGAATGAACGCGCTCGAAAACCTCTACGACTACTGTAAGGAAAACGGCGTGAAGCTTATCTTCAGCCACGCCAACGAGCAGCCCGTAAAGACCATGCGCCGCGCCGGATTCGTCGATTTGGTGGGCGAGGAGCACTTCCGCCCGAACATCGACGACGCCATCGAGCATGCGCGCGAACTGATTGCAGCCGAGGAAGCCGCGAAGAGCGCGAAGGCGGCGTAAGAAGGGAAGGCGGCTTGAAGCGAGCCCAATGAGAAAGGCGGTCGAGCACAACGATGCCCGACCGCCAAAATTTCCAAGACGCTCAACATTCGCCCCCTGCGATTAGGCCCCTCATAGGTCGAAACCAAGAGGAACGCACCTCGATGAGGTCAAAACCTGCCAGCCGGAACCGACACGCTACGCGCGGGCGCCTGATTTCGCTGCGTCGCACGGCGAGGATCCATCGCCCGTCGCGACGTTTGCAGCCGAAGCCTTCGCAGCCGCACGAGCGGCAGCATCGGCGGCAGCAACCTCGCCCGTTCCCGCGTTCGCGCGCTTTTTCACCTTGATGCGCAGCGCACACGCGAAACCGATCACCGCAAGCGCGAGCGCGAACGCGAATCCCCAGTGAGACCCCTGCGTGAAGGCGAGCGTCGCGTCAGCACCGCCCGCAGCAGCATAGCTCGCTTGACCTGCGGTGAGAAGGCTTGTCGCCACCGCAGTGCACACAGCTCCAAGCACCTGCTGCATCGTATTGAGTGCCGTAGAGCCATCGGTAGACAGGTTGCGCGGCAACGACGAGAGCGCGTGCGTCTGGCAAGGCGACATCGCAAGCGGGACGCCAATCATCATGACGATATGGCAAGCGACCACGTAGGCAAGAGAAGATTCCGGCGTGGCGAAAAGCAGAGCCGCCGCACCCACAATGGATAATCCGAAACCGCACAGCGCAGGCCCGCGCGCGCCGATCCGATCGTAAATGCGACCGGCAACCATGCTCACGAGCGCGTTCACGACGCCGCCGGGCAGCATGACCACGCCCGTCACAGCTACCGCCAACAACATGCTGTTCTGGTAGAACTGCGGCAGGATGTACATTGCGGAAAGCGTGACCCCGAAATTAACCATCATGCACACAGCACCGACGCGAAATCCCTGATGAGAGAAGATGCGCACATCGATGATCGGCGTCTCCATGGAAAGCTGACGACGCGCATACAGCACTAGGCATACAGCACCCGCAACGAGCGCAGCCAGCACGACAGGGGAAGTCCATCCGTACGAGCTCGCCATCCCAGCCCCGAACACGACGCCGCCGAAACCCACAACCGAAAACACGATGGACAGCCCATCGATCGAAGGCTTGGTCAACTTGTAGGGATTCACCTCGAACTTCAGCGCAAAAACGATTCCCACAAGAGCAATCACCGCGAAGCTTGCGAACACGAGGCGCCACGAGCCGGCACCCACAAGCGCGCCCGCGAGCGTGGGGCCGATAGCAGGCGCGAACATGATGACAAGCGCGCTCGTTCCCATGGCGGCGCCAATCTTATGCGGGGGAATCACTTCGAGCACCATGGCAAACATGATGGGAAGGACAAGCCCCGTGCCGACCCCCTGCATCGCGCGCCCGACGAGCGCCACGGCAAACGAGGGGGCAGCAGTGCTCACAATTGCGCCGACGAAGAAGGTGCCCAGCGCGAACACGGTGAGCTTTCGCGCAGAAAACCACTTCATGAGCAGGCCCGCAAGCGGCAGAACCACGCCGATCACAAGCATGTAACCCACCACAAGCCATTGCGTGACGGAAACGTCGACGCCGAAAGCAAGGGACAGTTGTGGCAGTGCAATATTAAGTGCGGTCTCGCTGTACATACCGGCAAAGCCACCGCAGAAAAGCCCCATGAGGGCAAGATAAGGGTGCGCCACCTCAACACGGGCGCGGGGAAGTTTGGCATTGCTTGAAGTCACGTTTTCAGTTACTCCTTTCTTTGGGTTTTCACTGTTCAAAAGGCAAATTCGGCACATAAAAAAGGTGGTCGCAACATGCTCGTTGCGACCACCTCTGCATAACGTATGCAGCGTCTCACTGCGCCTTTTGACTACCTCAAGTTAAGCGCAAAACAAAAGCGCTTCGTAAGCGAAGAGTTTGTGAATTTCCGTGAATTGCAAGCGCCACAGCGCGATTCGCGTGCACACACCCCCCGTCGCCCTTAGGATCCAAGGGCGCGAACGAGCGCTACCTCCGAACGCCGGAGAAAGCGTAGAAGCCAGGGGTGTCCACCAGCGCCTCGATTTCGAACTTGTCCGCCCAAAGAGCACTCTCCTCGCTCGCTGCGCGCAGGCCGCAGCTCACCCCCGCGGCAACGGCGTCATGGTGGCGGTTGATGACGTCTCTGCCCGATCCATGGGCGACGACGAAACGCCCTCCTGGCTTGACCAGGCGATACACCTTCTCGACCAAGGCTTGCTTCTCGAAAAAGTGGGGGTAGGCGTTGTAGATGACCACGGCGTCGAAGCGCTCGCTTTCATCGAGCGAGAGCACATCTTGGGCACGAAGCTCCACGGATGGTTCGTTGCCAAACTTTTCCTTCGCACGCTCGATCATCTTCTCCGACACGTCGACCGCCACGATCTTTCCCGCCTTCGCCGCAAGGTAGAAGGGAATCATCACGCCCGTGCCGCACCCCAAATCGAGCACCGAGTCGCCCGACTTCAGATCGACGAGCGAGAGCACCGCCCCCTGTACGCGGCTCTCACCCGAACAGCCGCTTTCA
Organism: Ellagibacter sp.; assembly: GCF_048412355.1. NCBI lineage: Bacteria > Bacillati > Actinomycetota > Coriobacteriia > Eggerthellales > Eggerthellaceae > Ellagibacter > Ellagibacter sp. Next base: position 57,241 of record NZ_DBFSAP010000014.1, on the reverse strand, counting down.
TCCCACTTGCCCGCGCGTTCGTTGAAGTACGCTGCTACCTCGTCCATAACAATCCCTTCATCGCGGAATGACCACCAGCCTCCCGCCGTGCTCGATAATGTCTGCGTCCATACCGTAAATCCGTTTGATGCGCTCGGGCGTGACGCATTCTCGCCCGCCTACGGCATCGACCTCGCCGTCTTTCAGGAAGAGGAAGCGGTCGCAATAGCGAATCGCTAAGTTGATGTCGTGCATGACCGCGCAGGCGGCAATACCGCGCTCGTCGACCTCACGGCGAACCTCCCGCATAACCTCCTGCTGGTTGGCAGGGTCGAGGTTGTTGGTCGGTTCGTCGAGCAGAAGCGTCTCTGCCTGTTGCACGAATGCCCGCGCGAGAACCATCTTCTGGTACTCTCCGCCGGAAAGCTCGTCGGCATAGCGCAACGAGTAAGCGGAAAGCCCCAGCCGCTCGAGCGTCTCGCGGACAACAACATGGTCGGCCTCCGTCGGCGCGCCCTGCATGAGGGGGTGGCGCCCGACGAGTACCGAATCGTAGACCGTCAGACGGTTCGCATGGCTGTGCTGGGCGACGAGCGCGACCTTTTGCGCTCGCGCGCGCCGCTTGACCTCGCCCATGGGCACGCCGTCGAGGAGCACCTGCCCCGCATCGGGCTTTCGGAGCCCCATCAGGCATGACAGAAGCGTCGACTTGCCGCACCCGTTCACCCCTAGAATCGCCGTGAACGACCCCGGCGAAAGCTCGATCGACACGTTCCGTAAAACGGGCGTTCCCACCCGGTAGGAAAAGCCGAGCCCGCAGGCTGCAAGCATCAGCGGCTCACCCCCCGAAACAGCAGGTAGATGAAAATAGGCGCACCGACGAACGACGTGATCGCCGAAATCGGCAAGATCAGCGGCGCCACGACGACGTGGCAGAGGATGTCGGACACGAGCAACATCCCCGCACCCGCAAGGGCGGAGGCGGGAAGGAGAAAGCGGTAGTCGGCGCCAAGCAGGCGGCGCATCACATGCGGCGCAACCAGCCCGACGAAGTTGACAATCCCGCAAAAGGCAATCACCGTCGAGGCCGCCGCGCTTGCGACCAGCATGTTCGACAGGCGCACGCCGTTCACGGAGATGCCCAAGCTGTGGGCGAGGCCCTCGCCCGACTCAATCGCGTTCATGGCCCAGCGGTTCGCGAAGAAAAACACGGCGCTCGCCGCCGTGACGCCCGCCATCACGGCGAGCTGGCTTCTGCTCACGCGGCCCAGATCGCCGAATGTCCAAAAGACCACGGCAGCGACCTGGGAGTCTTCTGCAAAGTATTGCACGATCGTGGTACCCGCGGTGAACAGTGCCGACAAGGCAACGCCGAGCAACACGATGCTTTCAGGGGTCATCTCGCGCACGCGCGACAAAAGCAGGATCACCACCGTCGAGAGCATTGCGCCCGCAAACGCGAAGAGCGCCGTCGTTACGGGGTCAGCGGTCGAGATGCCCTCGTAGGCGGTGGACGCGCCCGCACCGCCCGCGAAGACGATGATCGCAAGCGAGGCACCGAACGCAGCGCCCTGCGAGATGCCGAGCGTACTCGCCGAGGCAAGCGGGTTGCGCAGAACGCTTTGGTAGGCGCACCCCGCAAGCGCGAGGGCCACCCCGGCGACAATAGCCGTCAAGACGCGGGGGAGACGAATGTTTTGAACTGCGGCGACGGTACGCACATCGCCCTGCCCGAAGACCGCGCGCACCACATCGAGAGGGGCGATCTGAAGCGAGCCCATAGTCATCGAGAACACGGCGATGCCGACAACCGCGACGAAGAGGACAACGAGTACGAGGCGCTTGCGCCTGATATAGCCCGCATACGCGTCACGGGATGCTTTCCCCTCGCCAGGCAAGCTCGCAGTTGTGATTTTGTCCTCTTCCATAAGCGGCTATTCTAGCTGAAAGAAAGCGTCGTGAAGCCCATGCCCGCATTCTTCATGGTTTGATAGAAGTCGACGCCAAGAAGCGTGGTGTAGATCTCGGAATACTTCGCATCCAAATCGACATCGGCGAACTTGTCGGGGTAGATGGTCGCACCGATGAAGTACGTGTCGCAGATGCCCGTGTCGATGTTGGTACCGTTGAAATTGAAGAACGGCTGCGTGTAGAGGTGGCCCTCCTTGAAGGCCTTCAGGTCATCGAAGAAGGCTTTATTGTTGGCGTAGTCCGTCTTCATGAGATCCATGTTGCCCGCGTTCAAGAACATGAAGTCGGGGTCCCAGTTGCCGATCTGCTCGAGGTCGACGTCGATGGCGGCTTTCTGGCCCGTCTCGTCGGCGACGTTTTTCGCACCGAGCTCGACGAGCGGGGCGTAGTTCGCGTACGTGCCGGTGAAGCTCTTAGCACCCTTGTAATTGACGGCGCCCACGTAGACGCTCGGCTTGTCGGCATCGGGGATGTCGGCCGTGCGCGCCTTCAAGTCGGCGTCCCACTCCTTGAGCTTCGAGACGACCTCCTGCGCGTGGTCCTGCGTGCCCAGCGCCTCGCCGACGCAGGTGATCGAGGTATAGACGTTGTCGGTGAACAGCTGGTTTTGGTAGGTGATGCCGATGACGGGGATGCCCGTGTCCGCCTGGAGCGAGTCGCACTCTTCAGCGCTGCGGCTCGAGATGATCACGTCGGGTGCGAGCTCCATGAGCTGCTCCTCGTTGACGTTCGTCTCAAGCAGATGGTTTCCATTGCTCGTCGCCGGCAAGTTGGCAAATAGATCCTTGTACGCAATCGTGTACGGACGGTTTAAGGCCGGCTCGGTTTCCATCTCGGTTGCAGCAATGAGCTTGTCCTGCCCGCCCGCATACACGACGAAGCGCGCGCCGCTGCCGACGGTCGCCGCGCTTTGAACATCAGCGGGAACCTCGACACTTCGACCATAGGCATCGACCACCGTCTTCGTCGCCGCGGCGTCCTGCGCCCCCTCCGACGAACCCGTGCCCGCAGGTGCGGAGCAGCCCGCAAACGCAAACAGGCACGCACACAGACAGGCCGCTATGGCAACCACGCCACATGTTCTCATTCTCTTCAACATGAGCTTCTTCCCTTCGCTTTGAAACGTATCGAATCGCTGCGACAGATAGTAACACGATTGTCTAATTCGTAACATCCTTATTCCGAGAGCGGCACCCCGAACAGAGCAAAGCGCCGCGCCCTTTTTCGGGACGCGGCGCCTTTTTCGTCAGCCCATCTGCACCAAGTGCAAACGAGCTGCTATCGAGCTATTCCGCTACGGCATCGTAACCTGGAACGTCACGATCTCGTCGTAGGTCTTGGAGTTCGTGACCTCGAAGGAGCCCTGCACGTTCACGAGATCGTCGATGCTCTTGATGCTGTCGTCCATGAAGGTCATGAAGGTCTCGGCATAAGCGTTCGGCTGGATCGTCTCGTAGATGTAGGGGCTGATCATCTTGCCGTTCACCGTCCAGGTGCCGTAAGAGCCGCTGAAGTCGATCGCCGTGTCAGCGCTCTTGTTCGTGATGACCAGGGTATAGCCGCAGGAGTCAAGCCAATCCTGCTTCTTGTCGACAACCATCACGGAGATGTTGTCGTCGCTGTAGATCTCCTTGTCGATGGCCTGAATCGCCTGGTCGTCTGTCGCGCTCGAGCCGCTGGTAGTACCGCTATCAGAGGAAACCGAGCTCGAGCCTAGATCCTTGACCTCGTCGCTCGTCTTCTTGAACTTCATGCCCTCGCCATCGACCTCGATGGAGAGCACGCCGTCCTTGATCGTCGCGTCGACGCTATCGCCCTCGATCGTCAGGGACACCTTATCAGCCGACTTGGCATCCCAGGTGCCGTCGAGCGACTCGCCGAACATGCCGAGCTTGAACGTGCCGTCCTCGGCGAAGGTCGCCTCGACGGTGAGGCCGAACGCCTTCATCATGGCCATATCGTCTTCGGAAGCGCCCGTGAGCTCGGAGAGCTCCCACGTTCCGATGACCGCCTTCTTGGGGTCGGCCTTGTCACCCCCGCCGCAGCCGACGAGCGCGAAGCATAGCGCGATAGCGAATGCGACAACTCCAAATACCTTCAACTTCGATTTCATGGTAGCACTTCCTTCCCGAATAGCTTTCCCATTCCAACCACTCTATCTTGCACGCCGGAGCTTGTCGCCCCGACGATGGTGCCCGCGGTGTTAAAGCCCGATCGCGCCGCCGCAGAACTCGCAGCGTCCGTTCGCGTCCGGCATCGTGGTGGCACCGCAGAACGGGCAGGTCACTGCTGCCTTCGGAGCCTTCGCCGCCACAACGTTCTCGCGCACCGCCTCGCGCAGGCTCGTGAGCGCCTCGCGGATCTCGTTTGCCTGGCGCTCCGCCTCGCGGAATTCCACGGAATAGCGTTCCTCGATGCGGCTATCGTTGACCTTGAACGTGATCTCGTCGAAGTAAGGCGAGTTCACGTGGATGGTGAGGTACACGTCGTAGTCGATGTCGTAGCGCGGCGGGTCGTAGCTTTCCCGGTGGCCTTCGGAGTCCTCGCGATAGATTTCGGTGCGGGTCTCGCGAACCTCCGAATCGCACCCGGTGACTTGGGAGAAGTCCATCACGTCCGGGTTCGCATCGCGCCACCGCGACGAGGAGGTGACGATGAAGCACTGCGCATCCTCGTCGAGGAGCACCTTGGTGTCGCCGCCGAGCGTGCGCGTCGTGTTGAACCCCGCGACGCGGTCCTTGTTCGCCTCGCGGTAGGCGAGCTGCTCGCGGATCTGCTCGACCGTCGAGCGCCTGCGCTCGCTGAAGAAGGGGGAGAGCTTCTTGGCGCACTCTTTGCACAGGTTGCCGTCTTCGAGCTTCCTGTTACCGAGTAAGCCGATTTCCCCTCCGCAGATATCGCAGCTCTTCTTCTCGAAGATCTTTCCAAACAATCCCATACCCGCACTCCTTCCCGCGCATCCAACGAAGTTTTCGTTAACTTCATGATGAGGGAAAGGGGCCTCCGCGGCAACGACCCTATGGCCCGCAGCGCGGCGCAAAGTGCGACCGCGTGGCCATTTCGTGCGGAAAGGGAAGGGTGCGATTTAGCGTGGCTCCTGCTCATCGCGCATTTTCGGGACAATGAGCCCGCTTGAGACCGCATGGACCGCAAGGCGCAGGATGTTGTCATAGCCGGTCTTCGCGAGAATCTCGGAGATGTGGCGCTTGACCGTGCCCTCGGACAAGAAGAGCTCTTGCGCGATTTCCTTGCGCGTCTTGGTCTCGCACACGAGGCGCAGGATATCGACTTCCACGTCGGTCAGCGCCGCCGCGTCCGAGAAGATGCTCTGCTGGGCGCGCGGGAAGGTGGAATAGCCTTCCATCGTGGAGCGGATGATGCCGAGGAGGTCGTTCGTACCGACATTTTTGTACACGAAGCTGTCGACGTGCGCGGCGCGGGCCTGCTCGATGAAGGTGATCTCGGGCATGCCCGTCATGATGACGACGCGCACCTCGGGATGAGATTCCTTGATGCGGCGCGCAGCAACGATACCGCTCGAGTCGTTTTCGGTGCACACATCCAAAAGCGCGCAGGTGGCGCCCGTCTTCTCCACTTCATCAAGCGCGAAGGCGGCATCAGCGAGGGAAGCCACGACCTCCATGTCGGGCTGCGCGTCGATGGTCTGAACGAGCGAATCGCGCAGCATGGTCTGGTCTTCTACGATGACGATCTTGATCATTGGTCCTCTCCTTCATGCGGCGGCGCGCACGGCGCCTGGGCCTCGATAGTGAACGGGGAAGTCGATACGATGGAAAGCGTGCCGCCCACGCGCGCGAGCGTCTGGCGCATCGAGGGGAAGCCCGTGCCCTCGCGCACCTCTCCGCGCGCGGCGGCCCCGTCGTTTTGAACGGAAAGCGTGTAGCAACCTGACGATTCGCCCAAGCGCACATCGACCCGATGCGCCTGCCCGTGCTTGGCGGCATTGGTCGCGGCCTCGCGGACGACGTCGACGAAGGCGATGGCGACCTCGGGGCGGCAGGGAAGCGGGCCTTCCACCGAAATGACAATTCCCACCAGGGAAAACGAGCTCTCAATTGCGCGAAGGGCGCTTTCGGCGTCGATGTCGTCGGGTTCGGCGAGGTCTTCCACGACCGTGCGAGCGAGATCTACCACGCACGCAAGCTTCTCGGGGTCGGTGTCATCGTCTTCCAGATAGCAGTGGAGGATAGACAGGCGCTGGCCGACGGTGTCGTGCACGCGCGAGCGCATGCGCAAGATCGCCTCGTTGCGTGAGACTTCGCGCGCGTTCTCGACGGCAGCAACAAGCTCGGTGTTCGCCACGTCGAGAAAATGGTTCATGCGCTCGATGTCGGAGTTGATAGACTCCTCCTCGGTCACGTCGAAGGCCACCATCCGGCGGTACTCCTTGTGGCCGAGCCGCACCCGGTCGCGCATGAAAAGCCGCGTCTCATCGGGGGATATCTCAAGACGAATACCTTCCGGCAAAACCGCGTCCGCACCCCCTTCCGCCTTGTTCGCCATCTCTTCGAGGTCATCCCACACCCCGCGCGTCTCGGCAAGGTCGCCCGCAAAACCGAGCGCCGTCAGACACGAGCGCATCGACTCGTTCATGAAGAGGATGCGCCCCTCGTCATCGGCGCAGATGACGCCCTCGGGCAGTGCCCGAATGGAATCGATGATCGACAGCCGCGAAACGGAGCGCCGCCCGGCACGCACATCGAGGGTAAGCGCAGCTCCCACGCGGAAGACGAAGAACACCGCGTCGCCGATGAGGAGATACGGCACCAGATGACCCAGCATGTCGATGGACGGCGGGGTGATAAGCGCCATGAGGGCGATCTCGCTCGTCATGATGGGGCGTCGGTAGGCAATCGCCAGCGCAAACCCCAAAAGCGCCGCCACGGCGTCTATCCACAGAAGCGACTCGACGGGGAACGAGAACGCCTTCAGGCGGAAAAGCGCCACGCCGTAGCCGCTGTGGACGCTGTTCGCCGTTCCCGCCGCAAGCAGCAGATGCACGAAGAGCAGCACCTCGTAGAGCTTGATAAACGAGAAGGGGCGCGCACCGCGGCGCGTCGAGAGGAAGAGCACATGGAGCAGCTGGCCTCCCGCGGCGATGTAGAACGAGATCACGAGCGCAACGACTACGGGGGTATCCAGCTCGAAGAGAAAGCCCATGCAATCACCTTCCCCCGAGCGAAACCGAGAGGCTCACGCTGTCGCTCGACGTTTCCAACGTGAAGGCCGCATGTTGCGCAATCAGAGATTTTCGCAGTTCATCGAGCGATTCCTGGAACCTCGGTCCCGCGGCGCCGTCCGACTCAAGCGCGGCGCGCATTGCCACCTCGCCCGATATCCCATCGCTCACGAACAGCATAAGGACGGGGTTTTTCGCTGAGAACGCCGCCGCCGCGAAATCGTAGAGGCAGTCGTAGAGCACGCTCACCGTTGCCGCGGGGAGCACCCCCGACGTTTCCACGAGGGCTGCGCACTCAATGTCGAGCGAGCGCAAATCGGCAGCCGTCTCGTTGAAGACGAGCTCAAGCCGCTCGCGGTTGAAGTCGGGGTCGCTTTTCTCCGCCAAGATAAGCCCGCCCTTGCGCTTGCAGTACGCAACGAGCAGCTTCACCTCCATGAGCCGCTCGCGACGGGCGGCCGCGGAGGCAGGGTGGCTTCCCTGCGGCAGGTCGTCGAGCAGCTCGCTTATGCGCTGCGTCTTGCTTTCGAGCGCGCGCTCGATCTCGGCAAACAGCGCGCGGGCATCCTCCTGGCGGTGGAGGGTCATCGCGAGCTCCCGATCGCGCTTGAGCATGGCGTTCGCGCGCCGCAGCTTCGCCTGACGCTCGGAAAGCAGGCGCCTGCGCTCATCGAGCGCCGTCATGTCCTCGGACAAAAGCGCGTCACCGCCCACCACCGAGTACACCTTGAACAGCGTCGAAGGGACAGCCGACGTGCGAAACGACACGATGCCGTAGCGCGGGGTCTCGATTTCCCCGAGCGTCGTTCGCACGGCATCGGGAATCTCAGTCGCAGCGGTGGTTTGGTACACGACATCTCGCTCGCGCGAGAGGATCTTCAAATCGAAGGGGAGTTTTGAGAAGAACTGGTCATACCGAGCATATGAGGGAAGGATTCCCAGGTCAAGCGATAATTCGAGTGCAACTATGACCAAAATGCTATAAACGAGAGCGATGTTCGTCGAGAAAAGCCCCGCCTTGCGAGCGATGAACAGCGCAAAGTACGCCGCACCCACGCCAAGGATGATGGCCATCGGCAGAAAGGCGCTTTTCAGCTGGGTCCGAGCAGCGGGAAATGCCGCCGCGAAAAAGCCCACGTACTGCACAAGCGCCCACGCGGTCACGCACCAGTAACCCGCCTGATAGGTGTAATCCCTGCTCCAATGCGGATCGGATAAGTCGAACGCGAACACGAGGTGGTGGTAGTTGTTCGTCAGCACGAGCACGCAGAACACCGCGTCGATAACCCAAGCAATGCTGACAACCCTTCGCCATGCGGCATGCCGATCAAGGGCTGCGGCATGAAGGGCGCTTGCCAGGAAAAACGTGGGGATGAACATCATCGGCACATAATAGAGGTACCACATGATCGAGGCGGCAAGATCGCTTTTCACGGGGTATTTCAGCAAGACATCCAAAAGCCAAGCGGCGAGAAGCGCGGCGACAATCTTCAAATTGCCTCGAATTTTAATGTCCGAGCAGCGCAGATGCACGGAGAACCCCCAGGCGACGCAGCCCGAGCCCGCCAAAATCATCAATCCCGCCGTGCTCGACGGGCCGCTTCCCGGCAGACCGAAGAAGCGGATTTCCGCCGGGGAAGCCAGCTGGACGATGGCGAGCACGGCCCCAAGGACAAGGGCGAAGACGGCCCAAGCCGCCACTATCCGCCCCTTGAGCGGGTCTGTTCCGCTTGCACGGCCCATCCGAGCTCCCTTTCCTCCTCGCACGATCCCCTTTTATCCAAGTATACCTTGAGCGCCCTATCAAACGATGGCCGCGCGGCCAACCGAGCCGCGTTTTTTTGGCCGCATGGCACAACGAAATCGACAACGAAACCGCGCGGGATGGTGCGCATAAAGTATCATGGGGGCGAACGATGAAACTGCAGCCGCCTACGTCGGAGGTCAGCCAATGGCAACTGAATCGGTAAACTACCAGTGCCCTTCATGCATGGGCCCTTTGCACTTCGAGGGCGCCGACGGAAAGCTGCACTGCGACTACTGCGGCGGAGCCTTCACGCCCGCCGAAGTCGAGGCCGCCTATGCCGCCAAGCAGCAGAAAGCCGATGCACAGGCCGAGAGCGACACCGAGCGGGCAGAAGCGGGGGAGCGAAGCGACTTCGAACGGATGGGCGACGAAGCGGCAGGCGCGGCATCGGTACTTACCAACGAGACGATTTCCGCCGCGAAAGAAGTATCGGCAAACGCGAGCGACCCCATCCAGGCGTACCTTTCGCGCGCCTCATGGAACGAGGACGAGCGAGAGGGAATGCGCTCCTTCACGTGCTCTTCTTGCGGCGCCGCGGTCACGGTCGATGCGACCACGGCGGTCTCGGAATGCCCGTACTGCGGGAACCCCGCCGTCGTGCCCGGCACCTTCTCAAACGAGGCGAAGCCCGATTTCATCATCCCCTTCAAGGTGAGCAAAGAAGAGGCGACTTCCGCACTCACCTCGTACTACAAGGGCAAGAAGTTCCTTCCCAAAGAATTCGTGCAGAGCAACCGCATCGCGCACATGCAAGGTGTCTACGTGCCGTTTTGGCTCTACGACGGGAACGCTGAGGGAAGTGCGACCTACGAGTGCAAAAACATCCGCGTCTACACCTCGGGCGATGAGGAAGTCACCGAGACCGACGTCTACGAGGCGTACCGCGAGGGATCGCTCGACTTCGAGCGCATTCCCGCCGACGGCTCGGCGAAGATGCCCGACGCGCACATGGACGCAATCGAGCCGTTCGACTTCGACGAGCTCGTGCCGTTCTCCGTGGCATACCTGCCGGGATACCTCGCCGAGCGCTACGACCAGAAGGCCGACACCTGCCAGCCGCGCGCCATGCGGCGCATGAAGGGCAGCTTGGAAGACGAGCTGCAAGCCACCGTGACCGGGTATGACGACGTCGCGCAGGAGTCGATCAACGCGAACAGCGAGATCACAGGCCTTTCCCAGGCGCTTTTCCCCGTGTGGCTTTTGCACACGCTCTACAAAGACGAAGACTTCCTGTTCGCCATGAACGGCCAGACGGGACGCTTCATCGGCGACTTGCCAGTGTCGCCCTTGAAGGTGGTGCTGTGGTTTTTGGGCATCTTCCTCGTGTGCATGGCGATCTTGCTCGGGCTCGACGTATCGGTGTTCCAGTTCGACGACGAGCTCACGAGCGTGCTTGTCGATTTTGGAATCCCGCTCGCCATCGCAACCTTCGTGTGCATCGCCTTCTACAACCAGATGAAGACGGCCCGCGAGCAGACCGACGCGCGGGGCTACATCACGATGGAAGGGCTCACGCTCACCGGGTCCAATGACCGGTACGTGACGACCCACATCACGCGCGTGCGCATCAGCAAGGACGACGACTAGCGGCAACTACGGGGCACGCAGCTTCGGACGTGCGCCCCGAGCGAATATACGATCAGGCAAAACGACGGAAAGGAAACGATCATGGGTCTTCTGAAAGCGGGCGCGGGCGCCCTGGGCGGCGTACTTGCCGATTCTTGGCGCGACTATTTCTACTGCGATGCGCTTAACGCCGACACGCTGGTGGTCAAGGGCACGAAGCGCACCTCCGACAAGGGCCGCTCTTCGAACACCAAGGGCGAGAGCAACATCATCTCCGACGGCTCGATCATCGCCGTGGCCGACGGCCAGTACATGATCATCGTCGAGCAGGGCGCGATCGTCGACGCATGCGGCGAGCCTGGCGAATTCGTGTTCGACAACTCTTCCGAGCCGAGCCTGTTCTTCGGCGACGACAAGATCACCGACCGCATCAAGACGGCCTTCGAGCGCGTGGGCGGCCGCTTCACCTTCGGCGGCGACACGGGCAAAGACCAGCGCGTGTACTTCTTCAACAAGAAGGAGATCATCGGCAACAAGTACGGCACGGCAACGCCGGTTCCCTTCCGCGTCGTCGATGCGAACATCGGCCTTGACGTGGACATTTCGGTGCGCTGCAACGGCGAGTACTCCTACAAGATCACCGACCCGCTGCTGTTCTACAAGAACGTGTGCGGCAACGTGGAGGAGCCCTACACGCGCGACAAGATCGACTCGCAGCTGAAAAGCGAGCTTCTGACGGCGCTGCAGCCCGCCTTCGCGAAGATTTCCGCCATGGGCGTGCGCTACTCCGCCGTGCCCGCGCACACCACCGAGCTCGCCGACGCCCTCAACGAGGTGCTCTCCGAGAAGTGGGCCGACCTGCGCGGCATCGAGGTGGCTTCCTTCGGCGTGAACACGATCGCCGCGTCCGAAGAGGACGAGCGGATGATCAAGGACCTGCAGAAGGCCGCGGTCATGCGCGACCCAGCTATGGCTGCTGCGAACATCGCCGCCGCGCAGTCCGACGCGATGCGCACGGCTGCCGCGAACGAGTCGGGCGCCATGGCGGGCTTCATGGGCATGGGCATGGCGAACATGGCGGGCGGCATGAACGCCGGTAGCCTCTTCAACCAGCAGGGCGGTGGCGGCACGCCGCAAAGCCAGTACAACGTTGCCGCAGGTGGCGGCTTTGCTGCCAGCAACGGCGGCGGCAACGGCGAAGGCGGCTGGACCTGCTCGTGCGGCGCGCAGAATACCGGCAAGTTCTGCAGCAACTGCGGCTCGCCCAAGCCCGCGCCCGCTGGCAGCTGGACCTGCTCGTGCGGCGCCGAGAACACGGGCAAGTTCTGCAGCAACTGCGGGTCGAAGAAGCCCGAGGCCGACACGTGGACCTGCTCGTGCGGCGCGCAGAACACGGGCGCCTTCTGCGGCAACTGCGGGTCGAAGCGTCCGTAACGAGGAACTGAGACTGATCGCGTTCGCTGACGAGACATTTTCCGCTGGCAAACGCGAAGGAGGGCAGCCCATCGTCTTCTACGCGATAGGCTGCCCTTTCTGCTTTGAGAGGCGCACGCTCCCCGCTAGTTACTCTATAGCCTTGTTTTGGCCCCAGCATGAATTGAAGGCCCAGATGACATGGCAAAGCTCACGACTTGTTGCTTGCGAATGAGCCGATTTATTCGGTTGCCTTCTGCATGTTTTCCCACGAGCTTTTCGTGAGCACCGAGACTTGCTGCATGCGCACCACGCCCGTGACGGGGTTGGTCGCTTCCTCGAGTCGCACGAGTTCGAAGCCGAGCTTGTCCTTCGCGCGGGCAGATGTCGCATTTTCCACGAAGTTGCAGACCCAGATTGCGGAAAGCCCGCGCTCGACGAATCCGTAGCGCAGCATCGCGCCCGCCACTTCGGGAGCGATTCCGAAGCCCCAAAAGGGAGCCGCCAGCCAGATTCCCATTTCCCGATCGTTGTCTCCGATTGCGCAGTTGGCATGGTCGGGCTTGACGAACCTGATACTGCCGATGGGGTTCAACGGGGCTGAAGCCACCTTCTTGCGCTCGCGCAAGAACACACGGCCCGAAAACCCGCGCGTCATGTCGCCGAAGTCGGCCGCGCCCTCGATGCGCGCGATGGCGGCGACGTCGAATTCCTCGGGATGCCTTGCGCAGATGGCGAACGTGTCGGGCGCGCAGTACACGGCATGGAGAACCTCGCGGGCGTGTTCGACGCTCACATACGGCGCCCAGTTGGCGGGAGGCCCCACCCGCGGGTCGCTTGCCCAACGAAAGAGCGTCGGCGCGTCAGCATCGCACCAGGGGCGTAGGATGAACCGTTCGGTTTCGAGCATGGGAACCTCCTTGCCGGTGGGGGATTCAAACAGGCGCGTCGCCCGAAGTCGGGGAGCAGCTTCGAGGTTCAGGATGACCTCTGTACAAAAATGACGATAAGTTGTGCAGAAATCGTCTACTTGACAGATTATCAGCCTTTTCTTTCGAAGATAATCCCCACTATCGTCCTATTTGAGGAATAATTCGCTGAATTTTTACGAGGTCCCTGCCTATTTTTGCAAACTATCGTCAATCTTGTACAGGCAGGGAACGTGTGTCGAAAGTCAGCGTCACCGACAGCTTCGAGCCAAGCGAGACAAGGGCTGGGTGATCTGTCTCGATTCCAAGCGCTGCTAATCGGCCGAAAGACTCCCGGACCTTTCTCAAACCTGATGGGAAAAGTCCGTGAGCTTTCTCGTTCCTACGCGGTCACTTTAATGCTATGTTCAAAATCCAAGCATTCGGAAACAGTATGGTAAAACCTACCAATTCGTATTGGGACGGTGTACCATTTGCGGTATACGCCACGGGCGAAGGGCCCACGGCTGAAAATCCAAGAAGGGGGATTCAACATGTCCAAATACGCTGGAACCCAAACTGAGAAAAACCTGCAGGCTGCGTTCGCTGGCGAGTCGCAAGCAACCAATAAATACACGTACTTCGCGTCGGTTGCGAAGAATGAAGGCTACGAGCAGATCGCCGAAATATTCCGCAAGACTTCGGCGAACGAGCAATATCACGCCAAGATGTGGTTCCGCGAGCTCGAGGGCATTGGCAACACGGCGGAAAACCTTGCCGCTGCTGCCGATGGCGAGAACTTCGAGTGGACCGACATGTACGACGAGTTCGCCAAGACGGCTGAAGAAGAGGGCTTCCCCGAGCTCGCCGAAAAATTCCGCCAGGTTGGTGCCATCGAGAAGCACCACGAAGAGCGTTACCGCGCGCTGCTGCACAACGTTGAAACCGCCGCTGTGTTTGAGAAGAGCGAGGTCAAGGTGTGGGAATGCCGTAATTGCGGCCACATCGTCGTAGGCACGAAGGCTCCAGACGTGTGCCCCGTCTGCAACCATCCGCAGGCATACTTCGAAATTTCGGCTGAAAACTTCTAAGCCGAAATCGATCTCGAAAGCCAATATCAAGCATCGTAAGAAAGCCGCCCGAGGGCGGCTTTCTTGATGAGATTTCCAGCCATTCGGGACCTATTCGCACAGCTGAAAATGATAGACCTCACTACCGTTCCATTTGAGAAATAATTCGCTGAATATTTACGAGGTCCCTGCTGTTTTTGCAAACTCTCGTCAATCTTTTGCAGGCGGCAGTAAAGGGGGCAGGGGCTAGGTGATTAGTCTCACTCCCGAGCGGGACAGGGGGTCGGGAACTTGCCTCGCTCCCAGCAAGCCCATGCCCACAAACGCCGCTAATCGGTCGGGAGCGGCGTCGTCGTCGAGCGCCTCCCGAGGCGAACCTGCGCGATGCAGACTCCAGCGAGAATGATCGCCACACCGAGCCATTCAACAGCGGAAATCGGCTCCCCAAGCACAAGCATGGCGAGGAGCAGACCCGCTGGCAGCTCGGCCGACGTCATGATGGTCGACATGCCAGGCGTCAGGTGCGGTGCCCCCAAGCCGAAAAGCAGAACTGGCAGCGTCATGCCGAACAGCCCGCACACAAACGCATACGGAGCGAAGCCGTCGAGCAGCGCGCCGGAAACGATGAAGTCGGGGCACACCACGTGCGATGCGATGACCACGCCCGCGCACACGATCATGCCGCGCTGCTCGTTCGAGCAGGGAGCCTTCACCCTCCCGGAAAACGTCACGAAGCACGCGCAGCTGATGGCCGCACCAAAGCCGCACGCAAGTCCCAGCGGATCGTAGCCCGCGATGCCCGTTTTGTAGACGCCGCTCGCGAACACGGTCCCGACAACGACGACTGCGGCCGCGATGACCTGGAAAAGCGCAGGCGGCTTGCGCGTCAAGATGATCTGGAGCACCGTGCCGATCCAGGTGAACTGGAACAAAAGCGTGAGCGCCACCGAAACGGACAGAACGCTCATCGCATAGCAATAGAGTATCGAGGTGCAGCAGGTGATGCATCCCAACCCCATGAGCGAAAGCGCCGAACGGGCACCAACGCGCTGCCAGCGTTTTCCGCGCGCCATCGACACCGCGAAGGCTATTGCGAATAGGATGAGGCCGAACCATCCTTGACCTGCGACGACTTGATTCGAGGTGAACCCCGCAGCATAAGAAAGCTTGTAGGAAGTCGCCATGAAACCATAACTTGCACCGCCGAGAAACACTTCAAGCGTGGCGATCGCGCGCACTTTGGTCGCTTCGCTTGGGGTCGCCTTGCGTGGGGCGGCCTCGCTTGGGGCCATCGCGTTCGCCACCGGCATCGCTGGGGGAATCGCGGCAGGCATGTCGTTCGTTTTCACTGTGAGCTCCTTTTGCACATCGGCGCCCGAGGAGCGAGAAGAAAAACCACGCAACCGAGCGTTCGGCTACGTGGCGAAAAGTGACGCGCCGCCAAGGCAAAGGAGAAGACGGCTTCCCGTCGCCGTTCCTTCGAGAAAGAAGCCTTCTTGCCGAGCACGCCCAAAAAGTCCACGTGAGGTTTTAGCGAAAGAGATGATACCAGGTTGCGAGCGCAAATGCGAGCGGAGGCTAACAGGCGGGGGCGGGGAGCCGAGAAGCGGGCGGAAACCAGGTAGCGGAGACCACGAGAAAGGCAGGGGCCTCGCAGGTGGAAAGCAAGAGAGGGAAGCAATCAGACGCCTCACGGGCGGCGGGCACAAAGCGAGTCGAAGCGGAAGCCACGCTCGGCTTTCGGAAATCTCCCGGGTACCAAGCAGATGAAGCAACCCCACCGCAACGTCGCCCGAGAGATAGCCGCCGCCCGACATGTACGCGCACAGCGGCCAACTTAGGTGTACCATTGCCCCAACAAGTTCGATGCAGGGGTGCCCATCGTGCGGAAACCGCGCGGTTGGCTGAGAGGGCGCAAGCCTAACCCTTTGAACCTGTCAGTTAGTGCTGGCGTAGGGAGCATCTCAGGTTCTATCTGGGGCGCCCGCTTATGCTGGCGTCCCATTTTTATGCCACGCTCCGCAGACGGAGCGGGTCCTTGAAAGGAATGCGCATGATTGAGATGAACCAGTTGCAAAGCGGAATCGTAGAAGCGGCGAGCAAGGTGCGCGCGAACAATCCCATGGCGGGGTCGATCACCAACAGCGTGACCATCGACTTCGTGGCGAACGCGCAACTCGCTGTCGGCGGCTCGGCCGCCATGGTCTACCTGCCCGACGAGGGCGAATGCCTCGTCGCCGCGGGTGGCGCCGTCTACATCAACATGGGAACGCTGCTTCCCGTGTACGAGGAGACGCTTCCCCGCACGGCCGCGGCGGCGCACGCAGCGGGCAAGCCCTGGGTGCTCGACCCGGTCGGCATCGGCATCGGCAGCCTGCGCACCGAGCTTCTGCGCAGCTTCAAGCCCTCCAAGCCCGCCATCGTGCGCGGCAACGCCTCCGAGATCATCGCGCTTGCAGGCCTTTGGGATCTGGAAGGCGACGCAAGCGAGCTTTCCCGCGCCCGCGGCGTCGACACCACCGACACGGTGGAAGCTGCGCGTGATGCAGCCGTGGCCCTTGCGCGCTACACCGGCGGCGCAGTGGCTGTCTCGGGCGAATCCGACCTGGTCACCGATGGGTCGACCGTGGCAAATTCCACGGGAGGAAGCGCTCTTATGGGCAAGGTGACGGGCTTCGGATGCTCCCTCGGCGGCGTGGCCGCGGTCTACGCCACGCAAGCCGACCCCTTCACCGCGGCGCTTGCCGCCGTCGCGCACTACAACGTGGCGGGAACGCGCGCGGCAACTGCGGCGGACGCACCCGCGAGCTTCAAGGTTGCCTTCATCGACGAGCTCTACCGCGCGACGCCCGACGACATCGCGAACAACCCGCTGCGCGTCGAGGAGGCTTAGCATGAACACACTCATCGCCGTGGCAATCGCGCCCTTCGGCGTGGGAGACGAGCTCTCCTCCGAAGTCGCCGAGGTCGTGAAGGTCATCCGCGAATCGGGCCTTCCGAACAGGACCTATTCCATGTTCACCGAAATCGAGGGCGAATGGGACGAGGTGATGCGCGTCGTGCGCGATGCGACGTTCGTCCTCGCCGAAAAGGGCATTCGCACCGAGGTCATCCTGAAGGCAGACGTGCGCCCCGGCTTCTCCCATATGATGGACGAGAAAGTGGCGCGCGTGAACGCCCTTCTTGACGGCGAGGGCACCAAGGGTTCGCAGGCTGCCGGCAAAGGCGACCCGAACGGCAAAGCCGGCGAAGCGGACGGGAGCAACCCTAACGACAGCGGCAACCCAAGCGGCAAGCTTGCCGCCAGCGAAGACAAGGAGGTGCGCGCATGAGCATGAGAGATGCGCTCGATATTTCATCCTACCTGGTCATTGGGCCGGAGAACACGTGCGGGCGTCCCGTGGGCGATGTCGTTTCGGCGGCGCTTGCAGCCGAGTTCACCTGCGTGCAGGTGCGCTCGAAGGTGTGCTCGGCGCGCGAGCTCATGGCCTGCGCCGACGAGGCGGCCCGCGCCATCGAGCGGGCGGGCGCAAGCGAGAAGGTCGCGCTGCTCATCGACGACAGGCTCGACGTGGCCTTCGCCGCGCGGGAAGCGGGCATGAAGGTCGATGGCGTGCACGTCGGGCAGTCCGACGTTCCCGTCGAGGCGTGCCGCAAGCTCCTCGGACCCGATGCGGTCGTGGGACTTTCCGCGCGCGCGGACGAGATGCTCGAGTACGTGAAGACCGCGGACATGAGCCTTGTGGACTACCTGGGCGTGGGCCCTTTGCATGAAACGCCCACCAAGCGCGACTGCGGACTTGCAGCCGACGGCACTATCATCACGAAAAGCATCGATGACCTGCGCGAACTCGCCGTCGCAAGCCCCGTTCCCATCGTGGTCGGTGGGGGAGTGAAGGTGGCGGACATCCCTCTCGTGGCGCAAACGGGCGTCGACGGTTTCTTCGTCGTGTCCGCCGTCTGCGGCGCGAGCAACCCGGAGGCGGCGGCGCGCGAGCTGGTGTGCGCGTGGCGGGAAGCGAAGGCGAGCTGAGTCAGCCGCAAAGCGCGCGCAAGGGTATAATGGGCGAAGCCGATATGTTGTCGGCGTCTAATCAGCAGCAATGCGCAACGCAGCGCACGAAAGGGGCACGCGATGACTTACATGGTTCGCATCAAGGAATTCCATGGCACGGATGCGGTGTACACCTACACGTTCGACAACCTCAACGATGCTCTTGCACGCGTGTCCCGCTTCCTCACGCCCGGCAACCTCTTCGACGAGCGCGTCGAGGTCGACCCGACCGGCTTCAAGGAGACCATCCGCATCGAGACCATCCAGGTGTGGCTAGGCGAGGCCAACGAAGAAGGCACCGAAATCGCAAAGGATCTGGGCTACTGGAAGTTCAAGTCCAAACTCGGGGAATAGCTTTCGACGGTCCTCGGGACCACACTGACTCTCCCGAGGATCGTCGAAAAGTCCGCTACATGAACCGCAATAATAATCACGCAGATTGTTTTTTGCTACGCTTCCTTCAGGAAAAGCAGAATGCTCGCTTATTGCCAAGCGAGCATTTCTCGATTTTATCGTTTAATATTCAGGGCTTAGCAGGAAGTCCGCTATGTGCATCGTCTTGATGCCTTCGTAGTTCCCTCCCGAGAACTCATCCGTTGTGAGAACATATTTGGGATAGTTATCGCGGACCTCCAGCAAGCGGTCGTATTCCCGTTTTTCCGTTTTCGAAGAACGAAGCTCCTGCGTCACCTGAACATAAAGCTTTTCATTTTGCCGAGCTGCCACAAAGTCGATCTCTCCACTGCCAAATTTACCGACATTGACGGTGTACCCTCTGCGACAAAGTTCCAGGTACACGACATTCTCAAGGCTAGACGCCACGCTGTCGGCGTTGTAACCGAGAACGCTGTACCGCAGGGCAGTGTCTGCAAGATAGAACTTTTCCTGCGTTTTCAGGATTTCCTTGCCCTGTAAGTCAAAGCGGGAGCAGCGGTGAAGCAGGTACGCGTTTTCCAGCTTCTCCAAGTATCCATAAACCGTTTCGTTGTCCAGCGAGCGGCGCTCTGCTTTCAAATAATCCGAAATGGATTTTGCCGAAAAGGTATTGCCAACATTGTTGAAGGTGTATTTGACCACACGCTCCAGCTGGTCAATCTTTCTCACCTGATTGCGTTTCACAATGTCCGAGAAAATCGTGGAATTGTAAATATCCCGCACGATGGTGTAGACCTCATCCTGAGAATATGCCTGCAAGTGTGTTGCCGGGAAACCGCCCAAACGCACATAGTTCGCAAGCTCGGCTTTCGGCTCTCCGACTTCGGCATATTGGCGTTTAAACATCAGGTACTCGCCAAAAGACAAGGTGAATATGCGAAAAGACACATACCGTCCCGTCAGATAGGTCGAAATCTCGGAAGACATCATACGGGAATTCGATCCTGTCACATACAGGTCCACATCGAAGTCCGATGCCAGCGAGTTGACGACTCTTTCCCAGCCCTTGATTTCCTGCACTTCGTCGAGAAACAGGTATGTCTTTCCCCCTGGCAAAAGGTGCTCTTTCAGCTCTGCATACATCTGCTTCGCCGTCATATCCTCATATTCCATCGAGTCATAGCGGCGACTGACAATGCGCTCCTCTGGGATATTTCGCTGCGTTTTCAGCTGTTCCATAATCATTTTCAGAATCGTTGACTTACCGCAGCGGCGTACTCCTGTAAGGATTTTCACAAATGGCGAGTCAACATAAGACATAATCTTATCTACATATAAAGGTCTGTAAATCATCGCGACCACCTCCATTTGCAGCTAATATACCGCAATTCTCTTCGCCAATCATTAGTTTTGCGGTTTAAAACCGCAAAACTTTATGAAGATAATTATTGTTGCGGATTGGCCGTCAAGAAGCGAGGGTTAATCACCTTCACTTAGATTTGAGGCCATCAGCTTGTCGGACTTCGCGTTCTTGAAGCTTATTGGCGAACAAAGCAAGCCGCTGCCTCTTCCATACTGGCCCATGACCCTCAGTACGATCAATCAAATCGGTCAACCTCCGCAAGCACGACCTGAGCAACATGCGATAATGGAAGGCCAGATGGGGAAAGCGAGCACGGGAGGAAACCATGGGAAGCAAGAAGCGATCGGCGCGGGCACGCGAAGTGGCCGATTTCAAAGCCCAGCTCGAAAACGGCCTTGGGGGATTGGACAATCTGTTCGCGAACGAGGAGCGGCGCGAGCAGAAACGCGAAGCCGACCATGACGCGGCGATGCGCTGGAAGTCGTGCGAGAAGAAAAACCGTTACGCGACCAGGGACGAGGCAGAAGAAGCGCGCACATGGTGCGAGGAGCGCGGGACGCGCGGCCTTGAAATCTATCGCTGCGAATACTGCGGCGGGTGGCACTTGACGTCGCACCCCTTCGAATAGCGAGGAGGAGGCCCCTTAGCGCTCCGACAAGACGAGGCCTGTCACGGTAAGCGCCACGCCAAGCACGATTTGCCAGGTGAGAGGCTCGGCGAGCACAATGACGGACGCGACCACCGTCACCACGGGCGTGAGGTAAAGGTAAGCGCTCACGTTCACGACGCCGACGATTGACGCCGCCTTGTTCCACATGACATAGCAAGTAGCAGACGCGATCAGCCCCAAAAACAGCAGATTGCCCAGCATGACGGGGTCGAGAAGCCCCGCAAGACCCGCGCCCTCGGCCCCCTGGCCAAAGCCCATCACCGGCAAAAACGGCAGCATGAACACAAGGCCCCACGCGAACGTGCGCTTCGTCGTAGCCACAGTCGAGAGGCCCAGCTTCGCAATGCGCTTGCCGATAGTGGAATAGACTGCCCAGGCCAGCGCCGCAAGCACGGCGAGCAGGCAACCCGCAAGCCCCGCGTCACCTGCGGCAGCGCCCGTGAAGCTGATGAGCGCGATACCCGATATCGCCATCACGAAGCCCGCGAAGAACTTCACGCCGACGCGCTCCTCGCGCGTGACGAACGTGGCGATGAGCGCGATGAACAAGGGCGCAATGGCAACGATCACACCGACGTTCGAGGCGCTCGTCATGGTGAGCGCGATGTTCTCCATAAGGAAGTACAGCGTCACTCCCGTCGCGCCCGCCAGCGCGAACAGCGCCTCGACGCGCGCGCCCATGAAGAGGGTCACGCGGTGGTGGATGACGCACAGCGCGAGAAAGCCCAGCGAGAAGCGCAAAAAGAGAATCTCAATCGGGGTCACGACGGTGAGCAGCACCTTCGTCGACACAAACGTGACGCCCCAAACGAACACGGTGAGGAAGGCGAGGATATGGCCTTTGGCGCGGCCTCGCGCGTTTAGGGAGAGTATCGCTTCTTGCATAGCTTTCGAAAGGGTCCTTACCACTCGTGAATCGTTCGTCTGCGGCATTATAGCAAGCTAGACGCAACGCAAACACGGTGCGGCGACAGTCGGCGGGGTAGCGTCGGACTATTCCTTTCACCCCCTTCGCCAAGAACCTCTCCGCAGCTCGTCGAGCAGCCCTGCAACCCCAACGCCGCGCAGGACCAAGCAGCACTCGGCCGCAGCCACTCCGCCGCGAAGACAGCTGGGCAGGCGCTTTCCCAAGGTAACCTCCATTGTTTCCAGCAATTGAATTATCCCAAACCCGTCGCTTTATAAGCGGAAATGAAATATGATGGAAAGCGTGGCCTTTATTCATATCGGTTTTCAGGATATCGCGGGGAAGGGGCATTGATGCCAACTGGATTCGAACTGATCAAGCAGCAAGTCGAGACGAAGAAGCTCGGGGAAGAGCTCCCCATCGTGGGATGGTTCCATTTCCCCTTGGCAGACCCTGTCGCCGACGATTTCTACGCTGAAACCGTCAACACGGCAACCGCTGGACATTGGGACCTCATCAAGATTATGACCTGCGGAAACTATATGCCCGTCGCATATGGCGCCGACTATGAGTTCTCCACGAACCCGCAGAAGTGGGACGGCGTCTTCCATTCGCATCCCATCACCTCGGCCGAGGACGCCGGCAAGCTCGGAGTGCTCGACGCGACGAACGACACGCTCGCCGCTGAGGTCGCCGTCGACGGGCGCATCGTCGACACCTACAAGGGCGAAAAGCCGGTGCTCGCGACGCTGTTCGACCCGCTGTCGTGGGTGCAGGAGCTTTCCACGCCGATGAACCCCGACTGGACCCTCGACCTCATGCGCTCCGATCCGAAGGCGCTCACGCACGCGCTCGAGGCGCTGCAGGAGACCAACGACCACTTCCTCGATGCGCTTATCGACAAGGGCATCGACGGCATCTTCATGACCACGAAGTTCTCCCGCTCGACGCTGATCACCCCCGAGGAGCACCGCGAGTTCGTCGTGCCCTACCTTGAGCACATGGCGAAAAAGCTCAAGGGCCGCACCTGGTTCTCCATGCTGCATGTCCACGGCGACGAGGGCCTCTACATGGACGACCTTATCGACCTCGACTACCAGGCGTTCAACTGGGAATGCTGCGGCACCGCCCCGAACCTGACGAGCGTCGCCGACATGCGCAGGAAGACAGACAAGGTTCTCATCACCGGTTTCGACCAGAACCACGACTTCTACGGCACGCCTGACCAGGTCAAACGCCGCCTGGCAACCCGTCTCGAGGACACGCTCGCGCAAAACGACGGCGGAGCGCTCATCTTCGGGCCTGGCTGCACGCTCCCGCTCGACGTCGACCGCTCGCTGTTCTCCCTCATCTACGAGGTGGTTCACGAGGCTGGACTGCGCTAACCCCGCATTCGCGCGCCAAGGACAAGCCCACACAAGCGAGCAGCAAGAAGGAAACAGCCGTCATGAACGAAAGAACCTACAAAGCGTACGTGCAGATTCTCGAAGACGAGCTTATCGTCGCAACAGGCTGCACGGAGCCTATCGCCATCGCCTTTGCGTCGGCGAAGGCGGCACAGGTGCTCGGCAGCGAGCCCGAGCGCATCTCCATCTCTGTCAGCGGAAACATCATCAAGAACGTCCATAGCGTCACCGTTCCGAACACAGGCGGACAGCACGGCGTGAAAACCGCGGTCGCGGCCGGCATCGCCGCGGGCGACGCCGACAAGGGGCTCGACGTGCTCTCCAGCCTCGATGACGACGGGCGCGCCTACATGGCCCGCTACCTGGAAGAACACGAGATCCGGGTCGAATTCGCCGACACGAGCGAGCCGTTCTACATCGACGTGCGCATGTTCGGCGGCAACGGCGGGTCGGCGCGCGTCGTCATGGCGAAGAATCACACGAACGTGGTTCTCGTCGAACGCGACGGCGAGATTCTCCAGGACACGCGCACCGAAGACCCAAGCGATGGGGAAAACGCGCTGACCGAGCTCCTCAACGTTGCCGACATCCTCGAATTCGCCGACACCGTCGACTTGGCCGACGTGAAAGAGATGCTCAGCCGCCAG
Source organism: Ellagibacter sp. (assembly GCF_048412355.1). Taxonomy (NCBI): domain Bacteria; kingdom Bacillati; phylum Actinomycetota; class Coriobacteriia; order Eggerthellales; family Eggerthellaceae; genus Ellagibacter; species Ellagibacter sp. The sequence goes on along the minus strand of NZ_DBFSAP010000014.1, from coordinate 33,905 downwards.
GCGGAATACAACTACGCCATCTCGTGCGAGGGGCTCAAAAACGACTGGGGTGGGCGCGTCGGCAAGCTCTACGCATCCGACGCCTACCCCGACGACCTGCTCACGCAGGCAAAGGCCGCAGCAGCAGCCGGCAGCGACGCGCGCATGGGCGGATGCCCCATGCCAGTCGTTATCGTGTCGGGCAGCGGCAACCAGGGCATCACGGCCTCGGTTCCCATCGTGGTCTACGCCCGCGCGCTTGACATCCCGCGCGAGAAGATGCTTCGCGCGCTTGCCGTGTCCGACCTGATCAGCATCTACCAGAAGTCGGGAATTGGATGTTTGTCCGCATTCTGTGGCGCCGTGAGCGCAGGCACCGGCGCAGCATGCGGCATCGCCTATCTCCTCGGCGGGCGCATGGAGGAAATCGAGCACACGATCGTCAATTCGCTCGGAACGGTGTCGGGCATGGTCTGCGACGGCGCGAAGCCTTCCTGTGCCGCCAAGATCGCAATGGCACTCGAGTCGGGCGTGTTCGGGTATCGCCTGTTCAAGAATGGAAACGAGTTCTACGCAGGCGACGGAATCGTCACCATGGGCGTCGACGAGACCATCCGCAACGTAAGCCGCATGGCCCGCGAGGGCATGAGGGAGACCGATCGCGAGATCTTGAGCATCATGATCGACTCCGAATAGCCGATTAATAGTTCGAGGCCGCTGGGCTCGCAGGTTGCGGAAAGCGATTCGCGACCTGCAAGCCCAGGCGGCCCCAGCTGCAACAAAAGCGGAACAGCAATGCAATGCGCCCTCAGAGGGAGCCCTGCCGAACGCGGGGAACAGCCCTCCGAGGGCGCTTCTCTTTTACTCGGTGAGCGCCAGGAACTCGGCGACCTGGGCCTCTATCACCTCAAAGCTGCTCTCCCAGAACTCGCGCGTCGTCACGTCGGCGCCGGCCACAGCCGTCGCCCCCTCGACCGTATCGGTCGTCGTGGCGCTCAAGAACGCCTTGTAGCACTCGACGAACGACGGGCCCACTTCCTGATAGCGCGCATACAGCCCGTGCGCAAGCAGCAGGCCGAACGTGTAGGGGAAGTTGTAGTAACTGAGCGTCGTCATGTAGTAGTGCACCTTGTTCACCCACATGTAGGGGTGAAGCGCGTCGGGGTCGAGGGCGGGCCCGTACGCCTTCTTCTGGGCATCCTCCATCAAGTGGCAGAGGTCCTCGGCGACGAGGTACTTCTCGGCGCGCTGCTCGAAGACGGACTTCTCGAAGAGGAATCGCGAGAAGATATCGCACACCGTCTGAGCGACATCCGAGAGCCTCGCGTCCAAAAGCGCGATGCGCTCCTCGGTCGTCTTCGCCTCCTCGATAGCGGCGCTCATGAGCATAAGCTCGTCGAAGTTCGAGGCCGTCTCGGCGACAGGCATGGTATAGCACCTGTTCAGCGGTCGTTTCGTTTCAATCTGCTGCCCATGGAAGGCGTGCCCGAGCTCGTGTGCGATCGTGTCGACCGCGCGCAGCGTGCCGTCGAAGTTGGTGAGCACACGGCTCTGACGCTGGTTGGAGAGGTTCCGGCAGAAGGCGCCGCCGCTCTTTCCTGGACGCGGGTCGAAGTCGATCCAGCGCTCGTCGAAGGCTCGCCCGATAAGCTCGCCGAGTTCGGAAGAGAAGCTTCCCAAGTGCTTGACCAGGTACGCGCGCGCCGACTCGATGGTAAACGAGGGCGCATCGGACGACTCGCTCACGACCGGGGCGAAGAAATCCCACCATGGAAGGCCGTTTTCGTGCCCGAGAATCTCCGCTTTGCGCTTGAGGTAGGCTTGAAGCGTCGGCAAATGCTCCGACACGACCTCCCACAGCACATCGAGCGTCTCGTTTCTCATCCGCGACTGGAAGAGCGCCATATCGAGCGGGGAAGAGAACCCGCGCATCTCCGACTGTAGGATGACCTGCTCTTTGATGCCGTTAAGTGACGCGGCAACACCGACCGAGATGGCTTTCGAGCACTCGATTTCGGCATCAAAGGCTTTCCTACGCGTCTCCGCATCGGTCGAACGGGCAAGGTTGCGCAGCTCGGTGAGCGTAAGTTCCTTCCCATCGAGTGGCGCGGTCGCGAAACCGACCAGGCTCGAACGCAGGTCGATCCACGCATCTCCCGCGCACCCCTGCATGCGGGCGAAAACGTCCTCCGCATCGGAGCTTCCCTGGTGAGCGCCCTCGAGCCTCATCTGCCCGATCACAAAACGATAGTCAGCGAGGAGGGGAGACGCGGCAAAATCTTCCTCAGTGAGCTCAAGACCCGCCGTGCAGCGACGAACGAAGAGGCTCGGGCGCGCCATCTTCCCGTAGCCCTTGCGCAGGGCGGCCATCGCCGAGAGGGCCTGCTTGTCGCCTGCATCGACGGCGCTGCGCAGATAGGTGAACTCATGAAGGTCCTTGCCGATCAGCCACAGCTCCTCCTCACGCTTAAGGAATTCGCAGAGCGCCTCGACGTTAAAGGTTCGCTCGCCGCGCTCAATCGGTTCAAGCGCCGAGATATACTCATCGATAAGCTGGGAAAACTTCTCGCAGTCTTTCACATACGCCTTGTCATCGAAGCCTTTGTAGAGCGCATCGAGGCTCCACTGGCACGCGGCGTCCACATTCGAGTTGCAATTCGTTGAAGTCATCGGCTCATCCTCTCCTCGATAAGCGTCTTGAAGAAATCGACCCCGAAGGGCAGGGCAGCGCAATCGATGTTCTCATCGATTCCATGAATGGTCGCGGTTTGCTCCGCCGAGAAGAGCATCGGCGTGAAGCGGATGCAGCACGGCGCGACCTCGGTGAAATGTTTGGTGTCGGTTCCGCCCGAGAGCAGGACCGCGCGCGGCTCCGCTTCGGGATATACCGAAGAAATAGCACGTTTCACCTGGGCATATGCATGCCCGCTCGTATCGGAGACGGGGCTTGGCGGCGTACTCTTGCTCACCGTCACCTCGACATCGTGACGCTTGGCAATGGCCTCGAGGGCAACGCGAGCCGATTCCGCCGTCCGGCCAGGAGCCAAGCGCACGTCGCACACCGCCCACGCCTCGCGCGGAACGACGTTGGGCACGCTCGATGCGCCCGCCATGGTGAACGCGACGGTGGTTCCCGACGTATCGAGAAGGTCGGGGCGCGCATCGCCCTCGAACAGGTTCGCGGCATCGACTTCGGCCATGAACGCGCCCAAACGCACAAGCGGCGAGTTCTTAGCAACGTTCATGGCGTGGCCGCCCGGCCCGAAAGCGCTGCACTTGAAGATGGCCTGGCCTTTCTCGGCCACGGCGACCTGCGCGATGAGCGAGCCGTCCTCGCCGCGGACGACGCAGGGACCCTCGTCGACGAGCAGGTCGATGTCAACCTGCTGCTCTTTCAAATAGTTCGGCACAAGGTCATTGCCGCCGATTTCCTCGCAGTCGCTCGAGGCGACGTAAATATCGAAGGCAGGGGAAAAGCCCGCCTCGATGAGCTCCTCAAGAGCCTGCAGGATGCACAGGAGATTGCCCTTGATATCAAGCGCACCACGACCCCAGACACGACCCTCGGCGATTTCCCCGCCAAAGGGCTCATGGGTCCAAGGGCCCTCGGCATCGACGACGTCCTGGTGGCTCATAAGGAGCAGGGCAGGCTGTTTTACCTCGTCAGCGCTTGCAGAGCGCCAGCAGAAGAGCAGGCTTCCCCCATCGTCTCCGAACATCTTGAGCTCGCACCGTTCGAAAACGGCGGGGAACAGCTCTTCGAGAAGAGCGTGGAAATCCTCGAAGGACTGCGCATTACCCGGCTCCTGAACCGTCCGCATGCGAATCATGCGTGCAAGCTTCTGGGCATAAGCGCTCGCTCGCGCCGACCGCTCGTCACATTCCATCATTCGATTGCCTCCTTCAGCAATGCCGCTTCAACGAAAAGAGTCTCCGCTACCGAAGAGGGTTGGCGCTATGCCGCAGGCTTCACGAACTTCTGGACGAGGGCGACCAGCATGTCAGAAATCTTCTGGAGCGCCTGCACAGAGCAATGCTCGAAGGGCCCATGGGCATACTCGCACCCTGCGCACAAGTTGGGGCAGGGAAGGCCCATGTAGGAGAGGCGCGCGCCGTCGGTACCGCCGCGAACGGCGATGATGAGCGGCTCGATGCCCGTGTCCTCCATCGCCTCGCGTGCAAGCTCGACGAGCTCCATATGGGGCAGGATCTGCTCTTTCATGTTGTAGTACTGATCGGTGATGAAAAGCTCGACGCATTCGCAGCCGTAGCGGGCGTTCATGAGCGCCGCCGCCTGCTCCATGATGCGCTTGCGCTCCTCGAAGCGCTCGCGATCGTGGTCGCGGATGATGTAATCGAGCGTGGCCGTCGCGACATCGCCCTCGATCGAGCCCAGGTGGAAGAATCCTTCGCGGCCCTCGGTAGTCGCGGGAATCTCGGTCGCGGGAAGAAGCGCGGCGAACTCGCAGGCCAGAAGCGCAGCGTTGCGCATGCGGTTCTTCGCGGAACCGGGGTGGACCACCTTGCCCGTGATCTTCACGACGGCGCTCGCGGCGTTGAAATTCTCGTACTCGAGCTCGCCGAGCTCGCCGCCGTCGACCGTGTAGGCAAGTTCGGCACCGAACTTCTCCACATCGAAGAGATCGGCACCGCGACCCACCTCCTCATCAGGGGTGAAGCCGATGGAAAGCGGTCCGTGGGGAGTGTCAGGATTCTCGTGCAAATACTCCACGAGCGACATGATCTCAGCCACGCCCGCCTTGTTGTCGGCGCCGAGCAGCGTGGTGCCGTCAGTCACGATAAGGTCGTCGCCAATATGCTTCGAAAGCGTGGGGAAGTGCTCCTCGTCGAGCACCATGCCGAGCTCCTCGTTGATGACGATGGGGCCGCCCTGGTAGTTCTCGACGATGCGAGGGTTCACGCCCTCGCCGCTCGTCTCGGTGGCGGTGTCCATATGGGAGATGAAACCGATAGCCGGAGCGGTGGCGCCTTCGGGAAGGTTGGCGGGGATGTGGCCCATCACATAGCAGTGCTCATCGACGCTCGCGTCTTCCACACCAAGGGCACGAAGCTCCTCGACCAGCAGGTTCGCAAGATCCCATTGGCAAGCAGTGCTCGGGATGGCTTCTTGGCCAGCGCAGGACTGGGTATTGATCCTCACATAGCGAAGAAAACGCTCTTCAACCGGTTCCATAAGTCTCCTCTCATTCAAAAGGCAGCCCTCACCTTGCAAAAGGAAGGGCTGCCGGACATGTCGATCGATTACTCGTACAGGAAGCAGGCCACCTTGTGCCCAGGTCGCGCCTCGACTAGAGCCGGATGCTCTTTCCTGCAACGCTCCGTGCAATGCGGGCACCTCGACGCGAGCGGGCAGCCCTTCATGTCCCCGATGGGGCTCGGGATATCGCCCGTGAGCGCGATGGTGTGCTTCTCCTCGAACGGGCTCGTAGGAGGAATCGCAGAGAGAAGCGCCTGCGTGTAGGGATGTAGCGGCTCCTCGTAGATGCCCTCCGCGTCGCAGAGCTCGACCACCTGGCCGAGGTACATGATGGCGATGCGGTCGGAGATGTGCTTGATGACGCTCAGGTCGTGCGAGATGAAGACATACGTCAGGCCAAGCTCGCGCTGGAGCCTGCCGAAGAGGTTGAGCACCTGAGCCTGGATGGACACGTCGAGCGCGGAAACCGGCTCGTCGCACACGAGCAGCTTCGGTTCGAGCGAGAGCGCGCGGGCGATGTTGATGCGCTGGCGCTGGCCGCCCGAGAACTCGTGCGGATAGCGATGCATGTGCTGGGTATCCAAACCGACAAGCTCCATCAGCTCGCGAACGCGAGTCTCGCGCTTTTTCGGGTCGGTCTCCGTCTTGTGGATGATCATCGGCTCTTCAATGATCTTCGCACAGGTCTTGCGCGGGTTGAGCGAAGAGTAGGGATCTTGGAAGATCATCTGCACGCTGCGGCGCTGACGGCGCGCGCGGTCTTTCTTGAAGTCAAGCGGCTCGCCTTCGAACGTGACGGTTCCATTCGTTGGCTCATGGAGGCGGACAAGGCAGCGTCCAAGCGTCGACTTGCCGCAGCCTGACTCGCCGATGATGCCGAGGGTCTCGCCCTTGTACACCTCGAGGTTCACGCGCGAGAGCGCATGCAGGTACTGGGACTTCTCGCCGATCTTGTCGGAGCGGATCTCGAAGTCCTTCGACAGGTCGCTGATCTTCAAAATGACATTCGGATCGGCAGGCGCTGCCGCATCGCCCGATTCTGGGACAGGCTTGGTTGCAGCCGTCTCCTCATTGGCGTTGATGCTCATTACTTGCCTCCTTTCACGCGCTCGAGATGTGCATCGAGCGTCTGCCTATGGCAGGCGACGAGATGCCCCGGCTCGACTTCGATGAGTTCGGGAACTTCCTTGCTGCAAATGTCCTGCGCGTAGGGGCAGCGGTTGGCGAAGTTGCACGCCTTGCCCGTAAGGCGCAGGTCAGGCGGCGTTCCGGGAATCGTGGAAAGGTCGGCTTTGCGCTCGGAAGAAAGCGAGGGCATGGAATCGAGCAGGCCCCACGTATACGGGTGCATGGGTTTAGCGTAGAGCGACTTCACGTCGGCCGCCTCGACCACCTTGCCCGCGTACATGACCATGGCTCGGTCGCACACGTCCCACACCACGCCCAGGTTGTGCGTGATGATCATAAGCCCGATGTTGTTCGTGCGCTGCAGTTCTTTAAGCAGGTGGAGCACCTGAGCCTGGACGGTAACGTCGAGAGCGGTCGTGGGCTCGTCGGCCAAGATCACCTTCGCGTTGCAGCACAGCGCCATGGCGATGATGACGCGCTGGCACATGCCGCCCGAAAGCTCGAACGGGTAGGAATTGAAGCGCGCCTCGGGGTTCGGGATGTTCACCGAACGCAGCGCGGCGATCGCGACCTCACGGGCTTCCGCCTTGCTCATGTTGCGATGGATGCGCAGGTTCTCGGTCATCTGCTGCCCGACTTTGAACACCGGGTCGAGCGAGGTCATGGGATCCTGGAAAATCATGCCGATATCGCGTCCGCGGTAGTCGCGCAACTCCTTCTTCCCGAAGGAGAGCACGTCGCGGCCCTCAAACTCGATCGATCCTTCCTCGATGCGCGCGTTGGCCTCGAACAGTCGGATGAGGCTTTTCGCCATCATCGACTTGCCCGAACCGCTCTCGCCGACCACGCCGAGCGTTTCCCCTCGTGAAAGGGTGAACGAGACGCCATCGACTGCGCGGGCCGTGCCGCTCGCGAGATGGAAATAGGTCTTGAGGTTTTTCACATCGAGAAGCACCTCGGACTCGGGATTGGCGGCAGAGCCGACGTTTGCTTCCTGTCCGTTAACTTCGTTTGCCATAAATCTCACCTACTTCTTCATCTTCGGATCGAGCACGTCGCGAATGCCGTCACCGAGCAGGTTGAACCCGATAACAGCCACGAAGATGAACAAGCCCGAAATGGTAGCGATATGCGGAGCGATTGCGAGGCAGGTCTGGCCTCCTCGCAGGATGTTTCCCCAGGACGGCGTCGGGATGAGGATGCCCAGGCCCAAGAAGCTCAGGCCGGCCTCGGCGATGATGGAGCCGCCGACGCAGAGCGTGGCGTAGACGACGACCTCGGACACCGTGCTCGGAAGGATGTGGAGCACCATAAGACGGAGGTTCGATGCGCCGAGCACGCGCTCGACGTTGCAGAACTCCTCGTTCTTCGCAACGATGACCTTGCTTCGAACCACGCGTGCAAACCGCGGCACGTTGCCGATGCCGATCGCGAGGATGACGTTGAACACACCCGATCCCAAGATGGTGACCAGAAGCAGGGACAGGAGGATGAACGGGAAGGCGAACAGGCCGTCCATGACGCGCATGATGATCGAGTCGACGATACCGCCCATGAAGCCGGCGACGAGGCCCAAGATGATGCCGATGACGCCACCGAGCACCGTCGAGCCGATGGCGACGACGATACTCATGCGCGCACCGTAGACGATGCGGCTGAACAGGTCGCGGCCCAAATCGTCGGTGCCAAAGATGTGGCCGTTCACGCCGGGCTCGAGATAGGTCTCGGTGATCGACGTGGCGTTCGGATCGAACGGCGCGATGAACGGGGCGAAGATGCCGATCGCGAGCATCACGATAACGATGATAAGACCGATGACCGCAGACTTGTTCCTGATGAACTTGCGCCATGCGCTGTTGGCCTTGCGCTCCTTCTGGATCATCGCCTCTTTGGCGGCCTCGGTGATAGCGCCGTCAACGACTTCCATCTCGGCACCGGAAGTCGCCGCAGCTGCCGATTTCTCTTTAAACATTGTTGGCCCCCTTCTTCGCCTCAGCAGCAACCTTGGGGTTGATGACCATGTACAGCAAGTCGGTGATGAGGTTGATGACGACGAACGCGATGGCGACGACGAGCACCGTCGCCTGGATAAGCGAGTAGTCGCGGTTGTCGATCGCCGACGTGATCATGGTGCCCATGCCAGGCCAAGCGAAGACGTTCTCGGTAAGGACAGCGCCCGCGAAGCAGCCGGCAAACTGAATGGCGATAACGGTGATGATGGGAGGAAGCGCGTTTTTGAGCGCATGCTTCCACGTAATGGACGCCTCGCTCACGCCGCGGGCACGCATGGCGCGCACGGAGTCGCTTCCGAGCGTCTCGATCATCGACGATCGGGTGATACGCGTGAACGTGCCCATCGGGATGATGGCCAAACAGAAGCAGGGGAGCACCAAGTGGCTGATGAAGCCTATGAGGCCGTCTTTCTCTATCGATCCCATGCCATAGCTCGGCAGCCAGCCAAGCGTGACCGAGAAAAGGAGCACGAGCATGATGCCGACCCAGAACACCGGCGCGGAAACGCCGAACAGGGACAGCACGGTCAAGACGTAGTCGACGATGCTGTTCTGCTTCCTCGCAGAGACAACACCGAAAACGACGCCGAAGATCACCGCGATGATAAGCGCGATGACCGAGATGAGCAGAGTGTTCGGGAGACGCTGCGCGATCATGTCGATAGCGGGCTGATTAAAGTAGTACGAAGTCCCGAAATCACCTTGGCATATGCTCACAAGGTAGTTCCAAAATTGAACGATGATTGGATCGTCCAATCCAAGTGACGCACGCATCTCTTCGACTTTGCTTACGTCATATTGGTCGCCAACCATAGCGGCAACAGGATCGCCAGGAATAAGGCGCGTCGCGATAAACGTGAAGGCAACGACAACGAAGAGCGTTGGAATCAGTTGAAGCAGACGCCGCAGGATGATTTTCGCCATGAGCGGTCACCATCTCCCTTCAAAAAGGTGCGACCCGGCAAACCGGGCCGCACCCAAAATCTCGTCTAGCAGGCTGATATCCTACTTCTCTTTCCAGATGTTGATGCCAGAGCCCTCAAGTCCACAGACGCGCATGACGGCCTTGTTCTCCTGAACGTAGCCGTGCACTTCCTTGCGCAGGCCCCAAGAGAGCTTGGTCGTCGCGTAGAAGGCGGCGATGGGGGTCTTGAGCGCAATCTCGTTGAGCTCCTCGTAGAGGTCCTTGCGCTCCTGCTGGTCGGTGAGCGTCAGCGCCTCATTGATGATCGCGTCGGTCGCGGGATCGCTGTAGCAGAAAGCGTTGTAGTTAGTGTGAATCTTCTCGGAGTTCAGGAAGTAGCCGACAAACGTCGCCGGGTCGGCCGAGCCGCCCTGGCCGTTGATCCACATCTGCACCTTGTTGTTGAGGTAGCGGTCGGTGACCTCGGTGGAGGAGACGCTCTGAATCTCGACGTTCACGCCGATCTGCTTAAGCTGCTCCTGGACGAGGGTCGCGGCCTGAACGTAGGCGTTCTGGGTGCCCGTGGTGAGGACGATGTCGAAGCCGTCAGGATAGCCGGCCTCGGCGAGCAGGGACTTCGCCTTCTCGACGTCATATGCGGGAACGAGCGATTCCTGCTCCTCACTGTAGCCCCAGGAGACCTTCGGCACGGGCAGAACCGACAGCTCACCGTCGCCGTTGGCGTAGACGCCGTCGACGATGGTCTTGCGGTCGATTGCGGTCGAGAGGGCCTCGCGCACCTTGTCGTTGGACAGGATGGGGTCGGACAGGTTGAAGCCGATGTAGGCAAGGCGCGGCTCGGTGTTCTGGGAGAGCACGAGCTTGTCGCTTGCGGAAACCTGCTTGATGAGCTGGCCCGTGACGTTGAGGGAGATGTCGATTTCACCCGTGGTCAGCGCGTTCACAGCCTGAGCGTCCTCGGTGATGATGTGGTACTCGATGCTGTCGAGGTTCGGCTCGACGCCCCAGTACTTGTCGAACTTCGAGAGCTTCGTCGTCTGGTCGGGGGTGTGCTCGTCGACCTTGAACGGGCCGGTCGAGACGGGATGCATGCCGAATTCCTCGCCCCAGCCTTCGACTTCCTCTTTCGGGACCATGAGGACAGAAGAGGAGGTGAGCTCATGCAGGAAGGTCGCGTTGGCGTCCTTCAGGTGGCACACGACCGTCTTGTCGTCGGTTGCCTCGGCGTAATCGAGGAAGAACAGGTAGTTGCACCAGTAGTCCTTCGCGCGGTTCACCGAGTAAGCGACGTCCTCGGAGGTGAGAAGGCGACCGTCCTGGAACTTGCCAGGCTGGAAGTACACATCGTCGCGAATGGTGAACGTGTACGTTTTGCCGTCTTCGGAGATTTCCCACTTGGTGGCGATGCAGGGCAGATATTCGCTCTGATCGATGTTCTCCTGCACGAGCGTGTCGCCGTAGTTCTGGCAGATCTGATCGGCGGTGGTGGAGTCGACGTAAAGCGGGTCGAGCGACTTCGCCGAAACCGTACGGTTGAGCGCGACTTTGAGGACGCCGCCCTTCACGACTTCCCCGGAGCCGCTTTGGCTCGCTCCAGACGAAGCCTGAGAGCCGCCGCCGTTGCCCGAGCATCCGGCCAACCCGAACAAAGCCGTGGTTGCAGCAGCGGTTGCAGTGACGCCGACGAACTGTCGCCTGCTCAGAGTGCTCTTTTCCTTCTCCATGACCTTCGTTCCTTTCCTTCCCAACATGCCTTTCCCATTTTTGACATGCCCCAAGGCGCCCTTACGCCAAGGTAGTCGTGCGCGCCTGTTGGCTTGCGGGCTTCACCCTTCCAGGCTCGGCAGCGCTCGCGTTCCCTTTCGCGCATGACGGTCACTTTACACATCGAAGTATTTCGACACTGTTTCAACCGATACAGATTTTATCCGACTCCGCCATATCCACAAAAACTGATAGGTTTTCGGCTAAATCTTTTCGATTTCGTAACCGTTCGACTACTTTATCATGATATAACCATACAAGTTCTAGAAACCTAGGAGAAAGGAAGCTGTACGCATGGCAACTATTTTTGCCGCCACGTCGCTCGACCTGACGGAAGAGCAGAGGGATTCGCTTGCGGATGCCCTCATCAACGATCTGGGCACGATTTACAAGCACGCGCTTTCGTTCAACCTGGTTCAGATTCCCCAAGACAGCTGCCGAGGAGATTCGATCAACCAGACGACGTTCTTCGTATGCGTGCCGCCTTACGCCACGCTCGAGAAGAAACGCGAGACCATCGAGCTTCTGCACAACACGATGGTCCGCGAGACCGGATACCAAGGCGAGCTGAAGAACATCGTCCTTTTCCAGTACCACGATGACGACGGGGTTGGAAAAGACGGCGAGCTGTTCGCCGACATCAAGGCTCGCAAGGCTCAAGGCTAGCTCGAAAAGCCGGGCAGCCGGGTTTTCGCGCCGTCCATACGCGCGGCGCGGTTTTGAATCGACAACCACATCGCAAAGATGATCCTGAAAGGAATTTTCATGTCTACCATTTTCGTCGCAACCTCCATCAACCTCGAAGGCGAAGAGAAGAAGCAGTTCCTCGACACCATCGAGGGTGCCGTCGCCGAGGTGTTCAAGTGCTATTCCATCTACTACACGCCGGTCCCCAAGGAGAACTGCTCCGAGTGCGCGAAGGACCAGATCACCTTCTTCGTGTTCGTGCCGCCCTACATGGAGATCGAGCGCCGTCGCAAGCTCATCAAGGTGCTCGACGAAGCCGCCAACAAGGCCGTCGGCTACCGCGGCGAGCTGAAGAACATCGTCATCTTCAAGTACCATGACGACGAGGCTTGCGGCGTTGATGGCGTGCTGCGCGCCGACGCGAAAGCAGCTGCAGAGAAATAGTTGTATCGACCCTTCGTTTGTAGGCAGGTCTCTATGAAGTACATGAACATCGGACACTCCGACGTCAAGGCTTCCATCATCACGCTGGGAGCTTGGTCGATTGGCGGCGGAAGCTGGTGGAAGAACACCGAGGACGAACTGTCCATCAAGACCATCCACCGCGCGCTCGAGCTGGGCATCAATACGATCGACACCGCGCCCATCTACGGTCTTGGCCACAGCGAGGAAATCGTCGGCAAGGCCATCAGCGGCAACCGTGACGAGTTCGTCATCTCCACGAAGGCGACCTTCGACTGGGACACCGGCGTGGGCCGTTATTGGAACGACGTCGACGGCCACAAGGTATATGTCGATCACAGCTACGAGGGCATCAAGAAGGACTGCGAGAACAGCCTGAAGCGCCTGGGCACCGACCATATCGACATCTACTACGCGCACAACCCCGCGAAGGACACGAGCGTGTACCCGGTCGAGGACACCGTTCGCGCGCTCATGGACCTGAAGAAGGAAGGCAAGGTTCTCGCGCTTGGCCTCTCCAACGCCCAGCCGGACGTCATCCAGGATTGGCTCGACCATGGCTGCGAGCTGGACATCATCCAGCGCAAGTACAGCATGCTCACCCGTAACGTCGAAGAGGGCGTGCTGCCGCTTTGCCGCGAGAAGGGCATGTCCTACCACGCATACTCGCCGCTCGAGCGCGGTATTCTCGCGGGCACCGTTCCCGCTGACCGCGTCGTGCCGAAGGGCGACGCCCGCGACGGCGAGCTGTGGTGGAAGCCCGACCGCCTTCCGAGCGCCGTCAAGTTCGTTGACGGCCTCGCCGACATCTGCGAGGAATACCAGTGCACGCGCGTGCAGCTCGCTGTCGCGTTCCTGCGTGCGCAGGGCGACTTCGTGAACGTCATCTGCGGCGCTCACAAGCCCGAACAGATCGAGGCAGACGCGCCGGCGGCCGATGTCGAGCTTTCGAGCGAGACGGTGGCTGACATCCGCAAGCGCCTCGCCGCGCTTGACGCCGAGTTCGAATAGGGCTCGGCTGCGTTTCACGAAACGCATTGCTCTTCGAGGGCCCCTTCAAGTCGCTCGGTCGCCGAAACCGGCCTTGGCTTGAGGGGGTTCCTTTTATGGCGGCCCTGGTCGTGGATCGTATCGCTCGCTGCTGGAAGTCGGCGGGCGATACGATAGGAGAGTGCCAGGGGGAGAGGGACGGCGCAGCTTCGGCGTTTCCACGCGCCGCGGAACAATGATTAAGACGGGAGATATCACATGGCAACCGAAAACGAGACGGCAGCAGGCACCGACGCGATCTTCTCGCTCGAGCAGATGCGAGGCGCCTACGAGCATCGCGCGCTATGGCTTCACTACCTTGCCGAAAAGGCTGTCGAGGACGGGGAGAACGGCCCGCTCCACCAGGCGATCCGCAAGTGCGGTCTCTATCACGCCGACGTGAGGTTCGTGCCCTTCACCTCGATGGACGCCTTCGACGAGGTGTTCCAGTCGGAGCCCGCGAAGAGCGTCTTCGAGATGGAGACCATCGAGAAGGACGACGACACGCTGTCGATCGACTTCCATTACTGCCCGCTCGTTGAGGCGTGGAAGAAGCTCGGCCTTCCGCAGGACGAGATTTCCGCACTGTGCGACATCGCGATGGACGGCGACCGCGGCATCATCGAGGGGCTCGGCTGTCTGAAGTTCGACCTCCCGAAGACCATCGCCAACGGCGACGACGTCTGCCAGATCCGCATCACCCGGAAGTAAAGCTGCAGGGTAGCGCGCGCAGGCTGCATGTGGGCTTGTGCTGGGCGGATGCTCGCAGGCTGCGAGCGCTTGCGAGCACAACCCGCGAACGCGCATCCTGCTTACGGGAAACAAGAGTAATGATAGAGCGGCGCCGCCCTTAGTTGAGGCGCCGCAACGACGGGGGCATCTTCGACGAGAGGATGCCCCCGTCTGAAAAACGGCGTCGTCCATGGGCCTGAGACCTTCTAGCCCGATTAAACTCGAGAAAACCTGCAAAGCCAAAACGAAAGGACACACCATGGCAACCATCGTAAGCATCACCGACGCGACCATCCCCGAGGGCAAGAGCGAGCGCGAGCTCATCGACGGGCTGGGCGAGGCAATCCGCACGGGGCTCGGACTCCCGCCGAAGCTCAAGAGCGTGTACAACACGATGCTCAGCCCCGATCACACCACCGTGAAGGACAAGCCCGAGCTCACGATTTTCATCTACACCGCGCCCGACAAGACCACCGACCAGAAACGCCAGGTCCTTGCGAACCTGAAGGAGTTCACAGACGGGTTCTTCGGCAAGGACGCGATCAATCTCGTCACGATCTTCAAGATTCACGAGGACCACAACGTCGGCGTGAACGGCGTGCTGCGCCTGGACGCGAAAGCTGCCGCCGCAAGTAAATAAGGGGACTCTGGCGCAAGGCCAACCCATCATGCAAGTTCGGCCTTAGCGAGAAGTTGTTCATCCTAGAACAGAAGTACACGGGTTAATTACATAGCAACCGAATCAAACAGACAACGGAACATCAGTCGATGGCGCCTCGCATCCGCTCAATCGGACAGATACGAGGCGCTTTTGCGCGTTAAGCTCCTTGGCTCCACAACCTGGCAGAAAAACTATCGCGAGCGGCGACAGCACTTGCCAAATCCGCAGCGTCAGGAAACCCCAGGACGCTCCAGTTAGGGCCCACTCAAGGGCCAGGACTCCCCACCAGGCCTCCCCTTCTGCATTTTACAATTCGTGATAATCGAGATTATGTAAACTTTTATACACTGTATATTAACGCGCCTATCAGGTAAAGCTGCGCCAGTATAAATGCGGAGGCACCTCCATACTGGCGCTCCAGTCATCATCAGATGGAATGTCTATGCGTCGGCGATCTTATAGTTGCTAGGAATGACCTTGACCGTTGCGGGCGGCTCCTTTATCGACGTATAGCAATCGAGCGCGATCGTCTCGCCATCGAGCCAGTGGTTTGCGTACAAGCTTGCCGTCTCCACCTTGACGCCACTCGAGTCGAACAATTCCACATCAAAATTGATATAGTCGAAGTCGTAACCAGTATTGTTCGTAGCTGTCGTCTTGCCGATGAAGGTCGAGTACTGCTCAGTGAACTCGAGATTTATCGAACTCGCCAACGACTCGACTGCCTCCTTCTGGTCGTTGTCCCGCTCCACCTTCTTCCCGTGGCTTACAAGCTTATCGAGACTGTCCTGGTGACCGACAGACACCGTAAGGCCATAGTCGTCCACAAATGTCTTGAGCAATGAAGTGCGCTTATCGTAGGCCTTCTGCCAATCCTGCTTGTACTTGCTGTTATCAGTTGCGTACAATTCGGCGGCCGCGCGCTGATCCTTAAGCGCATTGATGTAGGCGATGGCATTCTCCTGCAGCTTGCTATCGGAAAACTGCGCGCTTTGGTATTGCTCAACCTGCTCTAGCTCGGCATCGACGAGCTTTTCGTAGTATTCGGCAGACTTGTCGGCCTTGGAGGACTGCCCCACCAATGTATCGCGCGCCTCGTAGCCTTTCGCAAGCGATTGGATAAACGCCTCGTCGGCATATTCGGATTGGCTTTGATCGCTCTTTTCTGCACATCCCGCAAGCAACACCATACCGGCAGCAAGAACGCACGCCAGAATAACCGCCGACCACTTCCTGAACATATTCATCGCAGACACCACCTTTGGGTTAATTGGCCGAGACGGCATCGCTCTGATTTTCATCAAGCGCATCCGGGTAAGTGGCACTCCCCAGCTCCGCGCCGCTTTGATCAACGATGCTCACAACGCAGCTGACCGGCTGACCCGCGAATTGCTGATACATGCAGGCAATAACACCAACCTGAAGCGGCGCAAACGCCTCGTTGAGACCGATTTCACTGCTACTGATGGTCAGCGTGACGTTGGAAAACTGGTCATCATAGTCGATCGCTGTGATTGTCGGCCAATCTTCGCTGTTCGGCATTCCGTCAAAAGCGTCCACCACATTCTGGTGCCACGAATCGACGAAGCTGTTGTACGCATCAATGGGCATAGTCGCGGTATAGGAACCATCGTCGTTGGCAATGATGTCAGTGCAGCCTTTTTCTTGCAGACTAGATTGCACATCTTCGGACGATTCGTCTTTAAAGAGAGAGGCGGGGAATGTCACAGTGCGCGTGGTGATTGTCGCCTTCTCAACTGCGCTGTATTCGTCCTGATCACTGGTTACATTCCCTGAGTTTTCCGTGGCGCATCCCGCCAGCATGACGCACAGCGCGCACGATATGGCGACGGTGGCGGCAATTGCGCCCACGCGGTTTTTCAAGTTCGTTGCTATCATGGCTTTCCCTCGTATATTCTTTCTGCCACTGTTTTTGGGTGTGGCACCCACCGCTTCCAACGCAGCGGCAGCGTTTCTTTACTCTCGACAACGAATATGGGATAAAGGACGCATCATGGGCGGAGGGCGCAGTGCGTTTCCTAGAGTTTGGCTCTGCTAGAAAGGATTGCGCCTCCGGCCTGCAGCGTGACGCGAATAAGGCTGGATGACCGTCTCGGGTCGCATGTCCAACGAGGCTGCGTGCTGCAGATGCCGAAGGAGGACCTTCGCTCAGGCGGATCGAGCGAAGGGAGCGAGCCTTGCAGTACATCGGAATCGACATCGCCAAGAACACCCATGTCGTCGCGTCGCGCATGGCGGACGGAGCGCCGCATGGCAAGGCATTCCAGTTCGCGAACGACGAGCGCGGATTCAGGTCCTTGCTCGAGCGCTTCGCCGAGCTCGAGGCGGGCCCGGACGACTGCATCGTCGCTATGGAGTCCACCGGCCACTACTGGCTGGCTCTCTGGTCGTTTCTCGACGACCACGGATATCCCGTCGCGGTGGTCAACCCCGTCATGACCGATGCCTTCCGCAAGGCAGATTCGGTGCGCAAGACCAAAACCGATGCAATCGATGCCTTCCTCATCGCCGAGTACGCGCGGTTCAAGAACCTAGGCCCCACGCCGATCGCGCCTGAGGTCGCCGACGGTGCCAAGGTGCTCACGCGCTACCGTGCGCACCTCGTCTCCGAGAGGACCGCCCTCAAGAACCGAGCCACCGCAGCGGCCGACCGGGTGTTCCCCGAGCTCGCTAGATGCTTCTCGACGAAGCACACCGCCGCAAGCCGGGCGATCCTCTCCGAGTTCGGCACTCCTGCGCGCGTGGCCTCAACCGACATCAGGACGCTCACGCGTGTGATCAGGGAGGCCAGCCGGGGCCATCACGGCCGCGAGAAGGCGGAGGAGGTCAAGGCTGCGGCGAAGACGTCGGTGGGTTCTACTTGGGCCTCTGAGGCGCTCGCCTTCGAGCTTGCCCACATCACAGCCCTCATCGACCACATGGACGAGGAGATTGCCGCCATCGACACCAAGATAGCCGAGGTTGTCGAAGGCCCCATGGCCGGGTTTTTGCAGACGATCCCCGGGATCGGCCCCGTGAACGCAGCGGTCATCCTGGCCGAGGTCGGAGACCCTTCCCGCTTCGAGGAGCCCTCCAAGCTCTACGCCTACGCGGGCATAGACGCCTCGAAGTCCCAATCCGGCAAGTTCGACGGGACCGAGCAGCGCATGTCCAAGCGCGGCTCGTCGTATCTGCGGCACGCGCTTATGTATGCGGCCGACAAAGCCAGGATGCGCGACCCGTACTTCGGGGACTACTATGACTCCCTGAGAGCGCGCGGCAAGCATCACTACGTCGCGGTATCGGGTGTGGCGAGGAAGCTGTGCGGGGTGATATTGGCGGTGATGAAGGAGCAGCGGCCCTACGAGAGCCGTCCGTCTATCCAATCGCAGCAGAAGGAGCCGACAGCAGGCTGAGGTTCGCAGTCCGGACACCCGATCTCTTTGCGGCTGCAGATCCATGCAGCCTAAGCAGCCATGTCCTGAACCGCTCCGATGGTCGCCCTTTATCCCATATTCGATTGTCAAAGTTCTATCTAAAAATGTCTCGGAAAGCCCTTGACATCATTTAGCTGGTCTTTCTAATATACGAACATCGATGACATACGTTGGAGACGAGTCGAAAACTGCTGTATCGAGAGCGTTTGCGCAAATGAATCACAGGTGACAAACTATATGCAGACGCTTCCGAAACGGCTTGCACGTTCTCTCAGGGCGGGTTCCCGCGCCCTCTAAAACACTGCGCCCCTCATGGCAACCCTCCCCTTTTCTCAGTATCAAATAGATAGATTGCAATGTTTATTGGATGATTGTAGGTCAGGTGAGGCATTATGGATGTCCTATGCGAGGGACACTGAGGCATAATCAAGGGGCAGCCATTGCACCACCGATAAACCCGAGAAGCCGTTATCCCATTCGCATAAGCGGACCGCGGCAAGGTCGCCAAAAAACCAGGTAGAACCAAAGACATACCACACTGCTGCCCCGTTGGTCTGAAAATGGTATGCGCGGACGCACGTTAACCTCCTTTTTACTTGCTCGCAATATTGCCTGCCTAGACTCCCACCTATCGAAGCGGCGAAATCCGGAGTCGTCGTCTTCCCTTGGTTTGAAAACGAGCGAGGCAGGAGAAGCGCATGAATTGCAACGACTACCCGATGTACGGTTTCGCGGATAAGGAGGAAGTCCTCGACGCAGCGCGGAAGTACTGGAATCCCGACAAGACCGATTTCTGGGTCAACGAAGGAATCCCTCTCGTCATCGGAAAACGCGAGGGATACGTGTTCGAGGACATCGACGGAAAAACCTTCATCGACATGCACCTAAACGGCGGCACGTTCAATCTGGGGCATCGCAACCCCGAGATCATCGACACGCTGAAAGACGCCCTCGATCGAGTCGACGTTGGAAACCACCATTTCGCAACCTCAGGGCGCGCCGCCTTGGCCAAAGCCCTCATTGAAACCGTCCCGGGAAACACCATGGACAAGGTGGTGTTCGGCTCCTGCGGAGGCGAGGCGGTCGACGTCGCCATCAAGAGCGCACGCTTCGCCACGGGGCGCAAGAAAATTGTCTCCGTCATCAAGGCCTATCACGGGCATACCGGCCTGTCTATCGCAACTGGCGACGACCGCTTCCTGAAGATGTTCAACTGCAGCCGCCCCGATGAGTTCGCGCACGTCCCCTTCAACGACATCGACGCCATGGAGCGCGCCCTTTCGGGCGACGACGTGGCCGCGGTCATCATGGAGACCATACCCGCGACCTACGGTTTCCCCATGCCGGCGCCCGGCTACCTCGCCCAGGTCAAGGCGCTGTGCGAAAAGCACGGCGCGCTCTACATCGCCGACGAAGTGCAGACGGGACTCGGGCGAACGGTTGACTTCTGGTGCTTCGAGCATCACGGAATCACCCCCGACATCGTGGTGACGTCGAAAGGGCTCTCCGGCGGCATCTACCCGATTTCCGCGACCATCTTAAACGAGCGCGCCGCGAAATGGCTCTACGAGGACGGGTTCGCGCACATGGCGACCTTCGGCGGGTCCGACCTGGGATGCGCCGTCGCCCTTAAAACCATCGAGATCACCCGCCGGGCAGAGACGGTTGAGCACGTCAAGGCGCTCGACGCGCTCTATTCCAAGAGATTCGCCGAGCTGCTCGAGAAACACCCGTCACTGATCGAGGTCCGCCACGACGGCACCATCGCGGGACTGAAATTCCAAGGAGAAGACGAGCCCGCCGTGAGGTTCTGCAAGCTCCTGTACGACCGCGGCGTATGGGCAATCTTCTCGACCCTCGACAAAACCGTCCTGCAGTTCAAATCGGGACTCCTTCTCCCCTTCGACCAGGCGAACTTCGTCCTCGACGCCATCGACGACGCCCTGTGCGTCCTCGATGGGGAAATCGAGAAGGACGTCAGCGCCGATTGGGCTCACGAGATGAAGCTGGCGGGGTGATCGCAATGGCACAGCTGAGCGAAACCCACGCAAACCCCGACCTGTCCTGGACGAGCTACACGCGAGAGGCGCTTTCCCACTGGGGCTTGGAGAATGCCGCGGTGAGGCAGCTCTCCCTTTCCGAAAACGCAACGTACCTAGTCGAATACTCGGCAGACTCGAATGAAGAAGCAGACCCCCAGCGGTTCGTGCTGAGGCTTCATCGGCCGGGTTACCGCGAAAAGAAGTTGATTGAAAGCGAGCTCGCCTGGATAGACGCACTCGGCGACGAGGGAGCGGTTCGCGTCGCGAGGGCATATCCGACCTTCCAGGGCGACAAGCTCTGCTCGTTCACCAACCCCGACGGCGCCGAGCAATATGCCGTGCTCTTCGAGTTTCTCGATGGGAAGGAACCTTCCGAAAACGGCCTCGCTTCCTCGATGGAAAGGATCGGCCGCGTGGCAGCTTCCCTTCACGCGAGTTCCCTCTCGTGGCGCCGCCCCGAATGGTTCGAGCGAATCGTATGGGACGAGGACCGCATCGTGGGCTCAAAATCCGACTTCGGAGACTGGCGGGACACCCCCGAGGTAACGCCGGAGCTCAAGGGAATACTCGAAGCCGCCGAGGCCAAGATGCTTCGCGAGATGGCGGAGTACGGGAAAACGGCCGACAACTTCGGGCTCGTCCATACCGACCTCCGCTCATCCAACCTTCTCATAGGGGAAGACGGCGCGGTCAAAGTCATCGATTTCGACGACTGCGGAGAGGGGTGGTTCCTCTTCGACATGGCGTGCTCGTTCTCCTTCGAAGAGTCGTCTCCCGATATCGAGGCTATGGTTCTCGCCTATCTGCGCGGCTACCGGTCGGCGGGAGGGGTCGTTTCCGACAGCGAGCTTGCCTACCTTCCGGCGATGCTCATCGCGCGGCGGCTCATGCTGGTCGCTTGGGTCGAAAAGCGCAAGGAGACCATTTGGGCGGGGCTGATTCGAGACCGCTACGTCGCCGAATCGAGGGAAATCGCGCTTGCTTACCTGCATGACGAGTACCTCCCGCGCGTCCTCGAAATGGCTCGCAGCGCGAGCTCCCTTTCCAACGTGGCTTAAAGGAGGTGCCTGATGCCGGGCTGGGCGACGAGGAAAACCGCTGAGGAAATCCGCCGTTTGGTGCGGCTCGGCAAAGCGCGCGAAGGAGGCCAGCTCCCCTCCGAGCGGGATTTGGCGAGCGCTTTGCAGGTTTCCCGGGCGACCGTGCGCGCCGCGCTTCGAATCCTTCGAGACGAAGGCGAAATCGAGACGCGCAGCGGGCGCGGCAGCGGGACCTTCGTGAGCAAGTCGAACCCCTACTGGTGCCTCTATTCGCGAGCAGAGGACGCAGCCGCGCGGCCCGCAGTCCCGCATCCGATGGGCATCCCCCAAGGAGTGGATGAATCCATCGCGCTCGGGGGGTGCGAGACCGAGAGCACAGTGCTTGAAGCGAGGCGCGTCAGGGCGGACGGTGACATCGCCCGATGCCTTGAGCTTCCCGAAGGCTCGGACGTTCTGCAGCTCCGCCGCTTGCGGAAAGCGGACGGCGAAGGCATCGTCCTCGAGTGCGCATACCTCCCCTGCGAGAAATTCCAGGGGATTTTGGAGAAGGACCTTGCCCAGTCGCTGTACGGGCTGATGAAAGGCGAGTTCGGCGTGAAGATCACGCGGATCTCGGAGGTGCTCGAGGTGGTGCTCGCCTCGGGGGCCGACGCTGAAGCTCTTGGGGTCATCGACGGCGCACCCCTCATGAAGTCCGCGTCGACGGCGTTCGACGAAAGCGGCAAGCCGATTGAGCACTCCCGCGACCTGTATCGCGCGGACCGAATCAAATTCATCGTCGAGAACGATTTCGAATAGAAGCCTGTCATCACATTACGAAAGGAGCGTTGGCATCATGGAAACCCAATCTTCCCCTCAAATCAAAAGGACGCTGGGCGTCTTTTCCATCGTCTTGATGGTTGTCGCGGCGACCGCGCCGTTGACCGTAGTCGCCGGCACGCAGCCGCTGGTCATGACCTACACGGAGAACAACAGCATCCCCGTCTACTACCTTGCGACGGGAGCGATTCTCCTGCTTTTCTCGGTCGGCTTCACCAAGATGAGCGGGCATGTGCCGAATGCGGGCGCCTTCTACTCCTACATCCAGGCGGGGCTCGGGAAAACGATGGGGCTCGGCGCGGCGACGATGGCGCTGCTCTCCTACGTGCTGATCTGCATCGCGGTGCTGGCCTACCTCGGTTATGCAACGGCCAACACGATAGCACTGTTCGCCCCGGCGATTGAGGTGCCGTGGTGGGTGTGCGCGATTGCATGGTGGGCAGCAATCGCCTTTCTCGGCTATCGCAACATCGACCTCAGCTCGAAAGTTCTCGGCGTGTTTCTGGTCCTCGAGGTGCTGTCGGTCACCATTCTGGACGTCGCCATCATCGGAACGGGTGGAAGCGAAGGGCTCAGCCTCGCTCCTTTCTCCCCGAGCAATTTCCTCAGCGGCGTTCCTGGGCTGGGGCTGATGTGGGCGTTCTTTGGCTTTATCGGGTTCGAGGCGACCGCCGTCTTCCGCAACGAGGCGAAAAATCCCGAGAAGACGATTCCCCGCGCAACCTACATCGCGGTTGCCTTCATCGCACTGTTCTACGGGTTCAGCGGATGGTGCCTGGTCATGGGCGCCGGGGCAGACAACGCGCTCGCCTTCGCCCAGGAAACGCAGGATGCCTACGCGCTTGAGCTGGCCGCGCTCTACGTGGGCCAATGGCTCTACGACGTCTTCCAGTGCCTGCTTGTGACGAGTCTGTTCGCCTGCGCTCTTGCGCTTCACAACGTTGCAAGCCGCTACACCTTCACGCTCTCGAGGGTGAAGGTCCTCCCCGCTCGCCTGGGTGAGGTCCACAAGACGCACTTCGCCCCGTCCAACGCCTCGATGTCCATCAGCATCGTGTCGTTCGCCCTGCTCGCCATCGTGACGATCGTCGGCCTTGACCCGCTGACGGTATACGCATGGTTTGCAAACACGGCAACGCTCGGCCTGCTCATCTTGCAGATGCTCACCTCCGTGTCGGTGGTCGTGTTCTTCCGCCGCGTTGTGCACGGAGCCAGCATTTGGCGCACGCTGGTCGCACCGGTTGCCGCCGCAGCCTGCCTCGCTTTCGTCGCCTCCGTCGTGCTCTCCAACTTCGCCGACCTGACGGGGGACATGATGTCGGCGCTGGTGATGGGGTCGCTCATCCCCCTGTCCTACCTTGCTGGAATGGCGATTGCCGGGCGCATGAAGAAGAACCGCCCGTCCGATTTCAGCAATCTCGCCATTCTAGTTTCCGGGCAGTCCGCCGCATAACGGGAACTCGATAGCAGGTTCGAGGAGCTGGTACGTAAGTGGTCTGAACTTGAAACACTTGGGAAACATCGCGTAGACGTGTGGTAATCTTTTTGCCAACGAAGGGGTCGACTCCAAAACAAGTTGGTAATCAGATGATAGGAGACGCGATGTTTGCCAGCCTTCTCTCTCGCAGCACGCGAGCATATTATCAGGAAACACTTCGAGAAGATCAGAAGCGCGAGGATCGGCCTTGCAAGAAAGCGCATTCGACGAGCTTTCCTTACAAGACGAATTTGCTGATGGGACGTGCCAAGCGCGCAGCTTCGAACTAATTAGCTTGCGAAGATACCGTTTTAACTATAGCCGTCGAGCCCTGTTCGGCGGCTATTATTATGGGCGCTGTCCCTGAATGATCATGCGGAGAAGCGACCGAAGGAATCTCGAAGCTCTCTGTCTGGACGGGATCTTTATCAGATTGACAGCTTTGTCCTTTCTTCTATTCTGCCGTGTCACCAAATAGTGCACTCGCGAAGGCCGATTGCCTACTGGACTGCTGTCGCAAGCAATTTGGCTCAATTCCATTCGTTTCGATTAGCTCGCGTTAGCTTTTTCAGCTTGCGTTAGCAGAGTTAGCGATTGTTAGCTTGTTGGGCAGGGAAAGCGGAGGATGAGAAAGATCGACGCGCCGCCCCCAAGAAACCGCAAGCCCCTAGTCAACGAAGAGCGCGTTGAGCTTCCGCTCAATTCGGCGCTTGCGCGCGGCTTCTTCCTCCTCATCAAGGGCGAACCCGCGCTCGCAGGAGCGCAGGCACGAACCCTCGTGCGCACCTGAAGGCAGGCCCGAAAGAGGGACTTCCATCTTCTCGCCCGAATCGCTTACAAGGACGGCGATGCCTTCCTCAATGCGGTCGATGACGTAAATCATGTCGTCCATTCCCCTTCCCTACGCCGCGCGGCGTATCGTCTCACCATCGCAGCTGAGCGTCACCGTGCCGTCGAGGTCCGTGCGCAGCAGGTGGGCGACCCCCGAGAGCGCGGAAAGAACTTCTTCGGACGGGTGACCGTACGAATTGCCCGCCCCTACCGAAATCACCGCCCAATCAGGGGAAAGCACCTCTGCGAGCTGCGACGTCGTCGACGTTCTCGACCCGTGGTGGCCGACCTTCAGCACATCGACATGGTGGCTGCACGCCTTCCCGATAACGCCAGACGAGGCGTCGCCCGTGAAGAGGAAGGACCTCGCTCCCACGTCGAGTTCGAGGATGACCGACCAGTCATTGAGGTCGGAATACGACGTTTCGGAAGGCGAGAGGATCATCGCCGAGAAGCCCTCGTCGGAGCAGATGATCTTCCCTTCTTCCGCTGCGTGGACGGGAATGCCCTTTTCGGCGATCACGTCGAGCAGCCCTTCGAAGGTGGCAGTGTTCGACGTCGCGCGCGGCATCCAAATCTCGCCGACGTCGAAGCTTCTCAGCACGCGCGCCATCCCGCCGATATGGTCTTCGTGGGGGTGCGTGGCGACAATGTAGTCGATGCGCGAGTAGCCGAGCCCGGCGATGTAGTTTGCGACCTTCTCCCCGCTCTCGGTCGTGCCCGCGTCTATGAGCATCGTTTTGCCGTTCGGCAGCTCGATGAACTCGCTGTCGCCCTGCCCGACGTCGATGAAGTGGACGCGGGCTTCCCCATGGCTCGCGCCTTGGTTGCCGATGATCTTGTGCGCGATGGAGAGCATCTTGCACCCTTGGCAGCGGGTGGCGGTCCCCTGGGGATCGATGATTGAGGCACCGCCGAGAATACCCTGGTCAACTGACCAGGCGACTGCGCTGCGCGCCCAATCGCTTACGGAGGCCGCATCCGGCTTCGCTGCGAGCGCCACGCCCGTGCTCGAGGTGTCGATATGGGATATGGCGCTCGCGAACCGCGCGACCATCACGGCGAGCTGTTCGCGCGTGACGGGATCGTTCGGGCCGAAAAGGTTCGTCCCCTCGTAACCTTTGACGACCTCACTCGCGCGCGCCCAGCGGACGGCGTCTTTGTACCACGAGTCTTCCGAGTAGTCGGCGTCGTCGAAATCAGCCGCCTCGCATGCGGGCTCGCCGGCCATCCGCCAGAGAACGGTCACGGCCATCGCGCGGGTGATTGAATCATCGGGACCGAACCTGTTCGAGCCGTCGCTGTACCCCTTCATGAGACCATGGTCGAGCGCGTAGTCGAACACGCCGCTTTCGACATACCAAGAATCGGCGGGGACGTCGACGAACCCGCGGTACTGGGGCTGCGGGTCGGGCGTGGGCGTAGGCGTGGGATCAGGGCTGGGATTGGGGGCAGGATCGGGCGTGGGCGACTCATGCACGCACTTGGAACAGGGCTGCTTGCCGGAGTCGACGGCCTGCTGCAAGGTCATCGCGATGGGATTCTTCATCCCCGAACAGGTCGAACTGTAATGGTACTTGCTGCCAGATCGAGAGCACCAGACGGTCCTGCTCATGTCGGCCTGAAGCTCGATGCCACCCTGCTGGAGAGTTTCTTGCGAGGCGCCCTCTGTCGTAGCGAAGGCAGTCTGCGTGTTGGGCGCCGCTTGCGAGGCAGGCGCCGCGAAGGCAGGCTGCACGCCCGGCACCGCCTGCGCGGAGAGGCCGAGCGCCATCCCAAGGAGGACGGCGATTATCGCAACAACGAAGCGCGGACAGCGCCTCTTTCCAACAGATTCCCCAGAGCTCATGTCATCCCTTTCCCCTTGCAGTCTTACCCTAATTTTACTATTGAAATAAACGCAGGGGTCGGCGTAAAGTTGATAATCTGGCTGAACGAATTTTGACAAGATCCTTCTATTTCACAGCAACACCCGAGCTTCATGGCGTACGATTTTCGACATGAGGGAAGGAGAGCCATGGCTAAGGAGAAGAGAAGCTTCTCGCCTCAATTCAAGCCCAGCTTGGTCATCGAGGCCTTGCGCGAGCAAGACACAGTGGCGACGCTCATGGCGAAGCGCGACGTCTCACCGAGCCTGATGCCCAAATGAAGGAAGGGGTTCCTCGAGAACGCCACCCGCACGTTCGGGGAGCAGGCGCTAGAGCGCGCCGAGAGGCGGAAGGAGGAAGAAGTCGCCCGCGAGAGGGGCGAGATGCTGCGCAAGATCGGCCAGCTCACCCTCGAGCGCGACTATCTTCAAGGGTTTTGCGATAGGGAATGGGATGCACATTGCGAGGAGAACGCGAGGCTGGTGTCCGCCATGGAGGGATTCGCCGAGCGGAAGGGCTGCATGTGGGCGGTGCAGCACACGTTCCTGGACGACACGCACAAAAGCCGTTCCCCGCGATTCGAGCTCGTCGACGGCGGCGGGCTCTCGGCGCTGGTCGAGGGGTGCGACGCCAAGAACGGGATGGACGTCGGGTTCAGCGCCAAGCGTATCGCTAATGCGCGCTCCATGATGATGGTCGCATATGGACAAGGCTACCGCTCCCCGGAGCACGGAGACGGCATCGTCGAAGAGCTGATCGAGCGCCACCTGGTCAGAAGGGCAATCTCCGTGCTGTACCAGGAGAAAATAGACGAGGGGATGTCCACCCGTGGAGGACACCTCGCCCACGCCTTCTTCGCCGTCCACCAGCATGAGCCGCTTGCCCAATGCATCCACGACTGCCGCGCAATCGCGAAAGGGGGCAGGAAGTCGCCGGGGCTGGAGAGATGAATGCGGGTCGGAGGCATGCGCCGTCGGCCCGCGCGCTCGTATAAGATTGCGCCCTTTGCCGGATGGGCTCCCAAGCTGAGCCCCAGCAACAGCGCCTACGCCCAGCGCACACCGTTGGCCTCTAGGAAGTCTCGCGCCGTTTCCGCCCTCGATTCATCGCGGAAGGCGAGCCAATCCTCCCCGATCCCGAGCTTGGTAACCTCGCCCTTGAAGCGCTTGAAGGCTCCCCTGCCCTCGACCGCCCGCTTTAGGCGATCGCCCGCGGCGCCTTCCTGCATGAGGGCGAAGCTGCGCATGACTCCGTAGTCGTCGAGCTCTTCCGGCCTCGGGAGCATGAGGGAGTTGCAGCTTTCGAATTCCCTAAGCGAGCGCTCGTATTCTTCCTGCCCGACGAAGTCCTCGAGGAAGAGCGTCCTCACCTCGGCGGCGTCGAGGTCGATGTAGGCGGCGAGGGTGTCCGACTGGTACTCGAGGGCATCGACGACGTCCCGGAGTCTGACGCGGTGCGCCGGGCAGATTCCCGCATCGGGGGCGGCGCTGCTGCTGTAGGCCGCCTTCGGGAAGTAGAGCAGCTCGTCCATGTGCGCGTTGGCGGTGTCGGCGGAGAAGGGCCTGGGAGCCTGCCACTCGACCCATTTCTCCATCTCCCCGTGCCTGGGGTTTCGCGCATCGTGCAGGATGTCCATGATGCGGTAGTATCCACCCACGCCCCCCGCGTCCTCGATCATGCTATCGCCCTGAGATGCCGTCACGCGCGGGGCGCGAGCGTCGTCGAGCGGGTCGACGTCGATTACGTCGATGATGTGCTCCCACCAATCGCCGAAATCGTAGATGTACCGGAACCTGCCGCCTTTGGCGATGTACGGGTCGATGAGCCTCTCGCGGGCGTCGGCATCGTTCCCCTCGTCGATGAGCGGGTCGCCGAACAGCCTCGTGATCGGGCTTTCCACGTCGGGCAATTCGAACTTGTAGAGATGGTAGTCCTGCCATTGGAAGCATTCCTGGATGACGAGGTGGAGTTGATGGAAGGTGATATGGTCGGGAACCGCGATCTTGCGCCAGACGGGCGGTTCGGTTTCGTCGATGGTCACCTTCAGATGGTACGTGGTCATACGTGCCTCTTTTCCTCGACGGCGCGCAATCTGTGGACGGGCATCCAGCCGCGCCCCACGCCGCATCGGCCCATTCGGGTCGGATCTAGGGCGAACGATACCACGAGGGACATCTTATTGCCTAGCCGTCTTGCCCGACTATTTCCTTCGGAATTGGTTTCCGCCGTTCGGACGGGTGAGCGCGTGTCGCCGAGGGCGACTGTGAGCGAATTATCTTTTCTTTCGCGGGTGATTGCCCATTCGATACGATCCTGCGCAAATCGTCGGAATCGTCAGACATAGGCTCGTACAAGGAACTCAGATGGACAACCGCCCGTGAAAGCAGATCTCGATGCAACGTGCAGCCCTGTTTGGCTTAGGGCAAAAGTGATTGTTTGGGGAAACAATCTTGCGTTGAGGCAATGGCCTCAGTAAGATGTCTGCATATTCCGAATATGCGAAACGTTCGGAAGATATGAAAGATTTGTTAGGCTCCTATCAATCCGTTCTGGAAGAATATTGCCCTATCGCCGCTTCTGCAAATATGCGGCGATAGGGGGCTACGGACATTTTCCGTACTTGTTAGTTGCGAGAATTGTTGCAACTTTTTGTCCGTACCCCCCGTTTGCAGGTCAGACTACAATTAGCCGTAGCTATATTCAGTTGCTCAGCAATTACTGGAGTGCACGGATCTTGCTAATCGACACACCTTCGAGTCTCTTGCTGGTTCGGCCACCAGTACGGCTGCTTACGGTTTGTTCCGCCTGAACCTCAACTCTATCACCAACACGTACGGAAAGAAGATCTGCAGGGGAAATGGACCCCAGAGCTAAGGTGATTTCGCCTCCTTCGTCTGTTCGAATTCTCAGCTTATCCTTCGCTGACTCAGTAATAGTTACTATCGTTCCCACCACGTTCACAGCTTCATTCTCGATATGCGCATTTTCAATTATCGCAACCGCATGTTTTGCGGATAAGTGATTGATGGCAGAAACGACCCTATCTTTTCCAGGCTCAGACCATTTGAAGTCAACATCTACCGCAGTAGAGTCTATGGTCTTGCAAAGATCCTTCATCTTATTTGCGGCACGAGGACCTAGTTCAGTCAAATGATCAACAAAAGCAGTCTTATCAGGACCTTCCTCGGAAAGCTCTTGAAGAAGAGCCGAAAACTCAGAAAAGGCCTGATCCGCCAAAGGTGAAATGCCCAATTTCTCTTCAGGATCAAATAAGGACGGACCGTTCGGACAGAGATCATCTTGCCTACTCATACTCGGGGCAACTTGAAGAATGATTGACCCTGGCATCGGAGAGGCAGTCAGCGACATCTCTGTTCTACCGGATATCCTCAGGGGAATTTGACCACTTATTGAGGTGAATCCGCCAATCGAGGCTCCAAGTGCATCAATACTATCCTGAATTGAGGTCATAATCTTGCCAACAGTCTTCAATGGCGCAGCGCAGCCTGAAACAGAAGGTCCCGTAATATGGAAGATACCTACAGACTCAGAGCGAGCCGCACGACCAGAAGAAGCCTCGACGAAAGCATTTATGCTGTCAAGAGAAGCCTGAGCGGGGTCTTCCGGCACCACATAATTGGCACTAGCATCATAACCCAACGATTCTAGGTAATCAGTCAAATTAATCGTCATAACCGTCAATCACCACCTGCAAATATCCCGCAGCCGGATAAAGCCAGCGCTCATTTCCGTTTTCAAAGCGAGTCTTTGACCAAAACTGATCCCAATACCCGCGATTGCTCATATAGTCAGAACGATCGTTGACATATTGCGTCGGAGGAACAGTCACAAGATACGCATCGACTTTTGGCTTCATTCCGTCTGGAAGAACCTGTTTTTGCAGCAATAGAGAGATAACGAAACGACCTTGTTGGGTGTTCACAGCATTCTTATAGGCTTCTTCGGTTACAAAATAAACAACATCAATATCGTGAGGAACTTCCTCTGACGTAATAAAACTTCCACCAATCCATACGCCAGCAACTTTTCCGAATGCGGATCGAGCAAGGGCGGCGTGCTTACAAAACTCCTCCCAAATCGCCAGGCGATTCGCATCCGTTTCTGGAGCAAAACGAGACTTAACTTCGTCCATGCTCGCAAGATACCTACCATAGGGAAGAACGTTGCGACTAGCACCGATATCAACAAAACTCGGTATCATGGCCACCCCTAACACCAATAATCTCACCATCAGACGAGACTACAAGTATATTAAATTAGCTAGTATGACAGAAAACCGATTCCCTAAGCGGACAACAAATCCTTGTCAATCGACCGAGCAGCTATTCCGATTGCAACTATAAAAATAGAGTCGGTCGCTCCAGAATCATGCTGCTCACGATAGCAACGCTCACACAGAGAGTCTGACCCATCCGATAGCTTTTCGATTTCCTAAACCGCATTTTCCCAAGAGAGTAGGCTGGGCAACGAAAACGCCTTTTCACAAGAATAGTGATCCACCGCATAGAAGGCAATTACTTGGCTTCGACTCTCTTTCCGCCCAACGCCTTGCCGATGCATACGTTTTCCTCATTTCGATAGTAACATCCTCAGGGGCTATTCCGTGATCCAACAAGTTACCCATTTCGAACATAAATTATTGTCTTCCTATCGCATTGAAGCCCATCGCTTCGTCAAACGCCCAAGTAAAGATAAGTCTTACCTATATTCACTTGCCTTCTACCAGTTTATTTCGGCGGGCCAGCCTCGACTGAGTATTTCGCGCTATAAGTAGCACCCGTTTCGCAGCTTGCGTATCGCCTTCCAATACCGACGTTTTGCCGCTTGCGTATCGCCAGTTTCGCCCTTTTGTCTTGACGACGCAGACCACGCTCAAGAATCGGAATCGTCCGCTCGGCGGCCAGCTTCCCATTCTTCGGGGGTCATCATCCTCGTCCTAACGCTTCCCGAGAGGCGCTTGCACCGCGCGTCGAAGCGCTTGGCCTTTTTCCGCTGTCGTTTGTTCCAAGCCGCACTCGTCTCGTATGCGCCCATGCTGGTGCCGGATAATCCTTTTCTTGCCATAACGGCGCTCCTTACACGCACGTGCATCTAGGATGCATTAACACCTCTATCCGACCTTTCGCAAATACTACAATTGCAGCATCCCCTGATAGAAGGTGGACGGGAACATGAACGTGCGATCGCGCTTCTTAGGGTCGTTGTCGAACCGCACCGTGATGCTGCTCTCGTCAATCGCCATGACTTCGCCGTAGCCGAAGCTCTTGTGGAAGACCTGCGTGCCCTCCTCGATGCCAGTGAGGGCATCTTCAGTGATGACGGGCTCCTCTTCCTTTGCTTCAACGGGCTCGGTCTTCGAGGGGTAGCCCGACAACCACCAGCCGGCCTTGAAGCCCGTTGCCTTGCCGCCGTCCATCTTGTAGGTGAACGAGGCGCCGTGCTCGTCGAGGTCGGACATGAGGGCATCGAGCTCGCCGCCGCCGATGGCCCACAGGCTCCCACCCTTGGGGCGACGGTCGATGACCTGGACGTTCTGCGACTCGAGCACGCCGACGACCCTGTCTTTCTTGGCGGGAGCCTCCGCCTGGGGCTTCGCCGTGCCAGGCGCCGGCTTTGCCGCGAGCGATGGCGGCTTCGTCGCGCGAGGCGTCGCCGCAACGGGGACGCCTGTCCCTGCCTTCATGGCGTTGCCGATTGCCGAGCCGTCGGGCGCCACCATGGACTCCTGCTGCTTTGCATAGAGGTAGTCGTAGTTGGACAGCAACGTATCGTAGAGACCCACCTTCTCCCCCTCGTGCCTGTCGACGCCTGTGTAGACGAGGCTAGCGTCCTCGTAGCGGCGGAACTTGTAGACCGCATCGTTCATGAGGGCGGAGTTGAACACGCCGAGCGAGACGAGCAGGTTGAAGTCGGCGACGTCGAGGCCGGTAACCTTCTTGAACAGGCCCGGCTCCAGCTGGGTGATGACGTCGTAGAGCGTCTCCTCGCGGTAGTCGGTGAGGTACATGAAGATCGGGATGCGCGTGGCGAACTTGATCAGCTTCTCCTGAATCTCCTTGCGCTTGGACTTGAACTCCTTCTCCTCCTCGGTGAGTTGCTTCTTCTCCTTGGGAGTGAGATCGTCGCCCTTCTCCTTCTTGACCTTCTTGACCGCCTCGGACTTGTTGATGATGGTCTTGATGTCGTCGTTGAGGCTGCGGAAGCCCTCGATGCTCATGAGCGCGTTGATGGCCTCGTCGTTGGCGAGCAGACGGCGCAGCGTGTCGCTGTCGACGTTGACGAGCAGCGCGGACTCCCAGCGCTTGGCGAGCAGCGTGGCGGACGTCCCCGCCATCGCGATGTCGAGGATCTCGGATGCGTCGATCTCCTTCATACGGCTGCCGTCGTAGGCGAGCACGGGCAGGAACTTGATGAAGTCGCCGACCTTCTGCTCGGGTCCCTTTTTCTCGGTGGAGAGCTGCGTGGAGTAGTCGGACACCATGGTGAGAGCACGGTCGAGGGCAAAGTCGAACACGTAGCACTCGTTCTTGACGATTTACATGTTCCCGTCGTCGTCCTTGACCGTCCATGGCGACTGCACGCGAAACGCCGTCTGGAAGTAGGTCTCGGCGCTCTTTACGTTGGAGAGCATGAACACGCCCGTCCAGGGCTTCACCGTGACGCCCGTGGTGAGCTTGCCGCAGCTGAGCGTGATGGACTTGGACTCGAGCGGGTCGCGCATCGACTTCTGCACGGGCGGCAAGGCGGCAAGGCCGATGCCGGCGCCCGAGCCGGCGCAGACGTTGACGTTGTAATCGTGGAAGAAAGTGTTCTGACGCTCGGCGAGCAGGTTTCTCATGGCAAAGCAGGCGGCGACATTTGGCAGGAACCACAGCGTGTGGCCGAGCACGGAAAGCAGGCGCACGTCGGAAAATGGCATGGCCGGCTTCTCCCCGAGCTTGAGCTCGTCGACCGTAGTAGGCATGTGCTGCCCGCGCATGAGGTCGAGCCACATCTGCACGTAGTCCTTGAACTTGAACTGAGCGTCCTCGCCCTCGCCCTCGGTTGAGAAGAAGATGTTGAGGTCGAACTGGTTGGTGTCGGAGTTGAGGGCGATGCGCTTGATGTCCTCGGGCATCTGGGTAGGTGAGCATGACCATGCGCGGCAGAGACGCGTAGGGGTTGGGCCCCTGGGACGGCCTCCAGGAGGCCTTGGCCGCTTGCTCGTCCGAGTAGGTCCAGTTGAATATCTGCTCCTCGATGAACTCGCCCGAGTTGAGGGCGCGGAACGGCGCGCCCGAGAGGAACAGGAAGTACTTGGTGACGATCGGCAGCCAGGTCTCGTCCTGCTCGTTGCCGGTGACCTTGACGTTCTCGTGGATGGCCTTCTCGTCGTCCTCGTCGATCGAGGCGAAGAGCTTGCGGGCGGAGTCGCGCCACGCGCCGAAGTGGTACTCGTCGAAGATGACGAGGTCCCAGTCTGTGAGGCGGACCCACTCGTGGCGGGCCTTGATGTTGCCGTTCGAGTCGAGGCCGAGGTAGTCCTGGAACGAGCCGAAGCAGACGATGGGGCGAGCCGGGTCGCACGTTGACCTCACGCTCGTTGGTGAAGACCTCGCCGTGGTCTGCAACTCGCTCGCGGGACTTGATCTGCTTGACCTGGCAGAACGCGTGGAACACGCATCTCTGGACCCTCGTCCTCGGCCATTCGGCCGCGACCGCCGAGGCGAAGCCGCTGCCGCCGTCGGTGACCACCATGTCGGGCGGGGCGATGCGCGAGAGCAGCGAGCGCCA
>NZ_DBFSAP010000013.1:0-11748 GCF_048412355.1 Ellagibacter sp. | reverse complement strand
CTCAACCGAACGCCCCGATTTGCCGCAGACCGGGCCATATCGACCTGGGAAAACACAGGACGGGCGCTCACGCGCCCGTCCTGCTAACTGCGAAAACTCTATTTATGCCGCAAGTGTCCGGCTAGAGATGAAAATCAACCCACAATGGGGACGGTTGAGGGTGAGACAGGGGTCGGGTGATTCGTCTCGCTCCGCAACGCCCGCGGGTAAATCAATCACCTGGCCCGTCCCATCAAGGGCCATCGCAGGAACCCTTCCTCTTCGGGCTTTTTCTCAGAAGCGGCACGTCGCGGACAGACTCCGCGTGCCGAACCAGCCGTCAAACGGCGCGCCGACCGCAGGGCGGCCCGGCGCGCCGTGCCCCCTACAAATCGAGCTCCATCAGACGGGCGATGGTGAGCGCGTAGATCTTGAACGCCTTCTTGAGCAGCTCCTCGGGCACCGTCTCGTCCGGGCCATGCATGCCGCCCGCCCATTCGGGCATCTCGATCCACGGCATCTCGGGTCCGAAGCTCGCAGCGCAGGAGAACTTGCGCGCATACGTGCCGCCGCCCTGCGTGAAGGGCTTGGCGCGCTCGCCTGTGGCCTCGTTGTATGCGGAGAGAAGCGCCTGCACGTAACCCGATTCGGGATCGATGAGGAACGGCTCGACCATGCGCGTCGCCTCGAAGTCAGCTCCCGCCTCGCTCGCAAGCGCGGCAAGGGTGCTCGTAAGCTCCTCAGGCGTGGTCGACGTGGGGAAACGGCTGTCGAGCGTCTGCTTCACGCGCCCGTCCTGCATGCAGATGGTGCCGCCGACGACGGTCAGTTCCCCAAAGTGCTCGTCTGCCGTCTTGATTCCGAGGTTCAATCCGTCGGTCGCGCTCGTGAGCTTGCGAACCAGTTCGAAGAACGCCTTCTCGTCCGCCGTGCACACGTCGTTTTCCAGAAGATAGGCGACGAGCAGGTCGATGGCGCTTTTACCGAGGTGGGGCAAGCTTGCATGGGCTGCCTTCCCCTGTGCGTCGATGCGCGCGGTGCCCTCGCCCGCGTCGGTGACGACGATGCCCTCGGCTGCGGGAAGCGTCGATGCGTCGGCGCGCACGATCGCGTGGGCAATGCCCGGGACCGCGTTCGGCGCGGCGCCGCCCTCGATATCGATAATCGCACCGTCCTCGAAGCGCCTGCTCGTGAGCGTAGCGTCGTAGAGGCCCTTCTCGCCGTAGCTCACCGGGAACTCAGCGTCGGGCGTGAAGAGAAACGCCGGGTCGGCGAAGCGCTCGCGGTAATACGGGACGTCGTGCATACCCGTTTCCTCGTTCGCACCGAAGATGACTCGAATCGTGTAGGGCAGCTTCTCGCCCTTGTCGAGCCAGAACTTCACCGCGTGGAGCGTCGTTACGATGGGACCCTTGTCGTCGATGACGCCACGGCCCATGAGGTAGCCCTCGCGGCGCGTGACGGCGAACGGCTCGACCGTCCAGCCGGGGCCGGCGGGAACCACGTCGACATGCCCGATGATGCCGATCTGCGTGTCAGATTCGCCCGGCAGGTCGGCGTATCCCACATAGCCGTCGACGTCGTGAACCTCAAAGCCCATGCCGCGTGCGATGTCGAGCGCCTCAGTGAGGGCGGCTCGCGGACCGGGACCGAACGGTGCGCCGGGTTTTGCCGCCGGCAAATCCTCCGTGCTCTCGATGCGCACGACGCGCTCGATGTCCGCGACGATGCTTTCCCAATTCTTCTCGAGATACGAATCGATCTCGCCCGCAAGAACGTCTTCCACAGGCAGCCTCCTTGGTCTTGTTGCTATCGCACCAACTTTACCCCAGCGCACAGCCCGCGAACAGACCGCAATCGTGCAACTCGTGAAAGGAGGATGGGAGCTGGACGAGCGCGGAAGCCACACGGGCGCGAGGAGCGGGAGGGCGAACCGCTCGGGAGGAGCACGCGGGGCGCGGGGTGCGGGCAGACTGCGGGGTGCGGAAGGGCAAAGCCGGACGCGAGGCAATTTTGTCATAGACGCGTATGCGCGCTTCCGTTATACTGTGAAGGCTGATGTGCCCGAGTGGCGGAATGGCAGACGCGGCGGTCTCAAAAACCGTTGTCTCACGACGTGCGAGTTCGACTCTCGCCTCGGGCACCAGTTTTCTCGCAAGTAAACCGCCGATTAGGCGGTTTTTTCATGCCTTCAAGCCCCACTCCCCTTGAGACGGCCGAATGCCTCGAGCCCAAGCGCGCACGTCGTCGAACGTTCTTCGCAACTTGTTGCACTAATTTTGTTTGGTTAGGTTAACTTCTATCCAACTTTCGCGGTATACTGCCAACCATGTTAGATAGAGCGAACTTCTCATCACCGCCATCGCGCGGCAGAGAGCTCGCACTGTTTACCTTGACAGGCCGGCACAAAATCCACCGAAAGGCGCAATCCGAGATGAGTCAACAAGTATTGACGCAAACGCCCCGACGGGAAGAACGAGCAGCAACCCTTTCCTCTCCCGCGCCGTCTCGCCGCGCAGTGGGAGGGCGGGGGAATCGCACGGCGCGTTTGCTGCACACCCCCGCCATGCGGCGTGCAACCCCGCGCACGCCCGCTCCGCCCGGCATGCCCCCCTTGCGGCATGAAGGCGACCCTGCTTCGCCCCTCTCTCCTAAAGCGGCCTTCGTATACTGCACTGACCAGGCAGGATACCGTTATCGCATCGAAGAGGGGAAAGCGTGCATCCTCTTTGCCGACTCCTCATCGAAAGACCTGGCCGTCCCCGAGGCCATCGACGGCGCTCCCGTCACCGCAATTGCCGCAGGCGCGTTCTCCGATCTTGTGGACCTCGAGCGCATTTCCCTTCCCGACTCGCTTACATCCATCGGCGCCGAGACGTTCGCCCGCTGCACGAACCTTCGCGACGCGAAGCTGGGCTGCGCCCTCGAATCCATTGGCGAAGGAGCGTTTCGCGGCTGCCGGCACCTCGAACGCCTCGATTTGCCGAAGTCGCTGACGAGCATCGGAGACTCAGCGTTTTCGAACACATCGCTCTCGCAGCTGGCTATCCCCTCCTCTTGTGTGAACATCGGCGACGACGCCCTGTGCACCGGACCGTCCTTCCCCGGGTCGGCAGGACTTGCATACGCGTCTTCGCTCAACGAGGTGTCGGTCGCCCCAGGAAACCATACCTACAAGATGCACGGCGGCGTACTGTGCCGCGAGGTGCCTGGCGGTCGACTCGATGCCGTGTTCTGCCCCGGATCGGCCGACGACGTCGTGCTCGGCGAGCGCGTGCGGTCGGTTGCCCCAAGCACCTTCGCAGGAACCCATCGCATCGCGCATCTGTTCATCTTCGAGACCGTTTCCTTCCCTGAAAAGACGCCGCCGCTTCCCAATCGTGCATGCGACCGCCTTACCATCGGCTTCTCGGCGCCGCGCGGCACGTCCTGGGAAATCTCGCTCGAGCTGCCTTCGGGCGCCGTCCGCAAGCGCGTCATCGACGCGGCGTTTTTCGGTGGACGCATTCGCCCCGAAGCGCTAGCCTGCGCCTATGACGACTCACTTCCCCAGGTCAAAGATGAATTCGAGCAGACACGCCTCATGGCTGCGCGCCTCGCGAGGCCCGTCATGCTCGATGAGGCGCACAGGGCGCTCTTCCGCAGCGTCGTCGACGAGTCGTTCGTGAGCCTTTGCGTTCACGCTGGCGCCCGCAACGATTGGGAAACGCTCGACAACCTTATGGATTCGGGAATACTCGACGGCGAGCGTGCCCCCGAGGCCGTAAGCGCGCTCAACCGGTTCGGGTTCACCCTCGCCGCCGCGCATGTCATCGACGGAAAGGAGAAACGTTTTGGCAGCCAGTGCATCGACTACGGAATCTAGCGCGCCTCTGGCAGCCGGATCCGTCCTCGCCGAAGCAGCAAGCATCGCGGAGGGGGCGATCGAGAGTGCGCGGGTTTCCCTCATGGCGCAGCTTCCCTTTATGGACGTCGCGCTGTGGCGCATGCCGATTGTGGCGCGCCTTCAGGAAAGCGCATTCGAAACCGACGGGCGCCTTCTCTGGTTCGACGCCGCGCGGGTAATAGACCTGTACCGAAAAAATCCCAACGAGGTATTGCGCGGATACTTCCACACCATCATGCACTGCGTATTCCGCCACCCCTTCGACGACAAGCACCCCGAACGCGCCCTTTGGGACATCGCATGCGATGCGTCGGTCGAAGCGACAGCGATCGAGCTGCTCGGAACAGGCTTCCCTAGCGCGCAAGACGGCACGGCAAAGCGCATGCTTGGCAAAATCCGCGAGAAATGCCCGACCCTCACCGCGCAGAGCATCTATCGCGCGCTCATCGGAGCCGGCGAGAAAAACCCTCCTGCGTTCTCCTGCTCTTTTGCCGCTTCGCTCGAAAACGTGTTCGCACGCGACGGGCACGAGGCGTGGCCGCGCACCAGCGAGCGCGGCTTCTCGACGAAAAGCGCAGGTGACAAGCTTTTTCTCACGCCCTCCGACGGAACCGACAAGCTCAACGGAAAGCCCGACGACGATGCGGACAGCGAGGATAAGAGCCGCTCGCCCGGAGCCAACATGCCCGGAATGGCGGCGCCATCGTCGAGCAGCAACGCGGTGCTCGGGGACATCGAGGACCCCGATGCGATCGTCGACGTGGAGTCCTCCGAGGAAGCCGAGGCAACCTTCGAATCGATGGACGGCGTATCCTACTCCGATTTCTCGGACATGAGCTGGCAAGATATCAGCTCGCAGATCGATATGGACATGGAGGCGTTCTCAGGCAAGATCGGCCTCAACGTCGGAACCTTCCAGGTGAA
The DNA here is from genome assembly GCF_048412355.1 of Ellagibacter sp. Lineage (NCBI taxonomy): Bacteria > Bacillati > Actinomycetota > Coriobacteriia > Eggerthellales > Eggerthellaceae > Ellagibacter > Ellagibacter sp. The sequence goes on along the minus strand of NZ_DBFSAP010000013.1, from coordinate 6,959 downwards.
CCTCACGGTTGCGAATCGCAAACGATACGACTACCGCGCGTTTCTCAAGCGCTTTTCCGCACTGTCTGAGGAAATGAAGACAAGCCCCGACGAGTTCGACTATATCTACTACACGTACGGGCTTTCGCGATACAAGAACATGCCGCTCATCGAGCCGCTTGAATACCAGGAGTCGAATCGCATCCGCGACTTCGTCATCGCCATTGACACATCGGCGTCATGCGCTGGAAAGCTCGTGCGCACCTTCGCGGAGAAGACCTACGACGTGCTGAAGAACTCCGAGGGCTTCGGACATAAGGTGAACATCCACGTGATTCAATGCGACTGCGATATCACGCGCGATGTGAAGATAACCTCGATTCGCGATATCGACCGCGCCTTCGAGGAATTCGTCACGCGCGGATTCGGCGGCACCGATTTCCGCCCCGTGTTCAAATACGTCGACGAGCTTGTTCGCACACGCGAGCTCGCGAACCTGAAGGGGCTCATCTATTTCACCGATGGCCTGGGGAAATACCCCGTAACCCCACCTGCCTACGAGACGGCGTTCGTGTTCGTGGACGACACGCCGCGAGAAAGGAAGGTGCCGCCTTGGGCAATGAAGGTGGTCATGGACGAAGACGACGTATTCGAGCTGTAAGGAAAGCTCGGCAAAGATACCGACAACTAGGCGCCCTCAGCGCCGCGACGCGCGACGCCGGGCGGCCATTCCGAAAGGAGTTCCCTGTATGAACATCGCAGAAGCGAAAAACCAGATCGCGGACACCGTCGAGGGATACCTTACCCGCGATGAAACCGGCGCCTACCTCATCGCGCCCGAAGCGCAGCGCCCCTTGTTCCTCCTCGGCGCACCCGGCATTGGGAAAACGGCTGTGGTCGGACAGGTTGCAAGAGAGCTCGGCATCGGGCTTGTGTCGTATTCCATGACGCACCACACGCGGCAAAGCGCGCTTGGTCTGCCTTTCATCGTGCACAAGCGCTACGGCGACGAAGAGTTCGACGTCAGCGAGTACACGATGAGCGAGATCATCGCATCGATTTACGATTACCGCGAGAAAACAGGGCATGACCGGGGAATCCTCTTTCTCGACGAAATCAACTGCGTGTCCGAGACGCTCTATCCCTCGATGCTGCAGTTTCTGCAGTTCAAGACTTTTGGACGACATAAGATTCCCGACGGATGGATTGTGGTGTGTGCGGGCAATCCGCCCGAGTACAACCGGTCGGTGTACGATTTCGACGTGGTAACCCTCGACCGACTGCGCAAGATCGCCGTCGAGCCCGACCTTGAAGCCTGGCGCGCCTATGCGATCAAAACAGGCGTTCATCCTGCGATTTTATCGTACCTCGAGGTAAAGCCCGACCACTTCTACTCCGTCGAGTCGACGCCCGATGGCAAGTCGTTCGTCACTGCGCGCGGTTGGGACGACCTGTCGCGCATCATCAAGCTTCGCGAGATGAAGGGCAAGACGGTCGACCGCATCCTCGTCGACCAGTTCCTGCAAGACGACTCGATTGCCGAGCGATTCGCCCAATACTACCTGCTGTTCACGAAATATCGCTCCGACTATCAGATTTCGGCGATTCTTGCAGGCAGCGCCCCCGACGAGATAAGGGAGCGAGCAAGAGCGGCGCGCTTCGACGAGAGGCTGGCGCTCGCGCGTCTGATTCTCGACGCGCTCGACGCGCACACCGGAGCAGTCGTCGAGACCGAGCAGGTCGTGCGCGTGGTGCGCAACGCGATCAGGGAGGAAAAGCCCGCTATTCTGAGCGGCGAAAACGCGCAGGACGCACTCGAGGGCACATCCTGCGCGCTCATGCAGCGAGCCGCGCTCGATGAAAAAGCAGGGGCACCCGCAAAGAAGCTGCGGCCCTATCGCCTTGGCGCAACATGGCTTTCCGAGTTCGCGAGCGCATGCGGGGGCGAGCGCGCGCTTTCCGGAGAAACGGCATTCTCCGTTATAGAGCGCGCCTATTCGGCTCGCGTGAGAGAAATGAAAGAGCGCTCCGAGGCATGCGCACGGGAAATCGAGTGCGCGTTCGGATTCATTGAGGGCACTTTCGGGAATGGGCGGGAAATGGTCGCCTTCGCCGCCGAGTTCGCCGCACGCGAGGGAACCTCGCAGTTTGCAAGCCGTTTCGGAAGCGACGCCTACACCGAACATGGGAAGGATGTTCTTGCCGCGAGCGGTCAATCCGATCTGGAGAAACGTCTCCAGGCAATCGATCTAGACGCACTCGCGACCGCCGACGAGGAGGCTCGCAAAGCCGAAGCATCCAAGAAATCGTGCGGGTGCGGAAGCTGCAGCGGCTGCTGACGCTAGCAGAACGCGGACGAGGAGCCATCCCATAAGCGCCCGTCGCCTGGGCAAAACACGAGCTCGCGCCCGCGGCAAAAAAGAAGAGACGCGCCTTCTTTGTGGGGCGCGTCTCTTTGCGGAAAGAACTATGGGCCGCCAAGCTACTCGGCGGAGGACGCCTTCTGCTTCTTCGCAGTGGCGACAATCGTCTTCACGCCCTTGACGGCAAGCACGATCGCCAGCACGAACAGCAGCACGGCGAGAATCGCCTGCAGCACCGGCGCGAGCGCGATGCCGCTCGTCATGATGGTGGTGACCTTCTGGTAGAAGGTGATAGCGAGCGACGTCAACGTGGCGAGCAGCATAAACGCCATCGGCACGAAGAACATCTTGTTGTTGCGCCCGGCGTTGCCGAGCCATGCGCACACAGCAAGCAGGGCAAGAGCGGCGAGCAACTGGTTCGCGGCACCGAACAGCGGCCAGATGATGGAGTAGCCCGTCATGCCCAGGATGATGCCGATGACCACGGTGATGATCGTCGCCACGTAGGGGTTCGCCATGAACTTGTGCACGCCCGTGAGCTCCTCGGACTTCTTGTCAACCGGCGTCCAAAGCTCCTGGAACATGTAGCGTGCAAGGCGCGTCGCCGTGTCGAGCGAAGTCAGACAGAATGCGGAAACGGCAAGGATGAGCAGCGCATATGCGAGTCCCTGCACATCGGCGAGACCGGGGATGCAGGCGAGCATCTGCGAAAGGCCGTCCGCAAAGACCGCCGTCGGGGACGCATATCCGCCAGCCGCGTACTTGCTCCACACGAAGCCGACGGCACACAGCGAGATCACCGCGAGCACGCACTCGATGAGCATGCCACCATAACCGATCGGTTGCGCCTGGCCCTCCTTGTCGAGCTGTTTGGACGTGGTCCCCGAAGCGACGAGGCTATGGAAGCCGGAGATTGCGCCGCACGCGATGGTGATGAACAGCGCCGGGAACAAAAAGCCAGAAGCGGCGGCCTTGTTCGTGATGGTCTTGCCCGCCTCGTCGACGAGCTGCTGGCCGGTGGAAGCATCGAAAGCGGCGTTGGAGGCGACGAAGCCGGTGAACGCCGGAATCTGCAGGTCGGTCGCGGCGCCCATGACGCTTGCACCCACGATGCCGATGATAGCGAGAATGATCATGCCGTAGAGCAGGTAGCTTGAGAGGTAGTCGCGCGGCTGCAGGAGAATCCACACCGGGGCAACGGAGGCGACCAGGATGTACACGCCGAGGATGATCATCCACGTGTCATAGTCGAGCGAAATCGCGATGCCCATAAGCGGCAAGTTGTATCCGATGGCAACCATAATGACAATCAGGATGATCGCAGAGACAATGTTCACGGGGCCAGGAATGTTGCGGCCGCGCGTGACGAAGCCGTAGACGACGGCGACACCGATGAAGATGACCGAGATCATGGCCGTCTGCTCGTTGGCGAGGTTGGTTGCCGGGGCAGCCGAGGCGGAAACGACGAACGTGTTCGCAACGATGGAGGCGAATGCAGCCACGACCAGCAGCAACGTCAAGTACGCGAAGATGCAGAAGAGCTTCTTCGCCGTATTGTCGATGTTCTCCGCGACGACGACGGCAAGCGTCTGGCCCTTATGACGAAGCGAGGCGAACAAGGCGCCGAAGTCATGCATGGCGCCGAAGAAGATGCCACCAATGAGCACCCACAAAAGCACGGGCACCCAGCCAAAGACTGCCGCCTGAATCGGGCCGTTGATCGGGCCTGCGCCGGCAATCGACGAGAAGTGGTGGCCGAGCACCACGTACGGCGGCGCCGGCACGTAATCCACGCCGTCTTCCAGCTCATGGGCCGGAGTCGGGCGCTTTGGATCGACTCCCCATTGCTTGGCAAGCCAGCCACCGTAGCACACATAGCCGATGACCAGAATGACCATAGCAACAAGGAAGATAATCAATGCGTTCATTGAAGGTTCCTTACGTATGTCTGAAGCGTATTTAAGCCAGACGCAGATTAGCCTCAATCGTTGAAGCCACCTGCTTCCCAGCAGCATTCGCATAGGCACAGCGGGTTGAGAGGTCGGCTACGATCACGCGAAGATCCGCCCAACCGCGAAACCCGAGAGCGAAGTTCTTTCGAAACCGAACCCTCCGGACCGCGCGCTTCGCGCCTTCCGTACAATTATCGGCGATGACCACGAGGGCAAGCCCCGACGACATATGATTCGGCTCGGACGTGACCTTCTCAAGGCCGCGCTCCTTCATAAACCGAACCCATTTGTCGAGTTGGGCTTCGTCAAAGGTTACCGCATAGGTGAAAAAGAGATACTCATGAGAGTTTGCTTCCCACAGCTTTGCGCGTTTGACCAGCACATATTGCTCACCAAACGAATGAAATTCAGCAAAGCCGGGAAATGATCTCCCTGCGAACTCGTAATCCCGATGCACATCGAAGAATGCTTCATGTGCAGCGAGAATACGTTTCAGCACCAGCTGCTTTTCGTCCTGTGTCTTCAAAGCCTCGTCTGAAGACCGAAGGGCTGGCTTTCCGTCCGATGCGGCGACATGTTCGGCCACCGCCCTTTCGGAGTTGTCCGACGAACCTGCCTGTTCGACCTGTTCGCCAGTGCCTTTGGCATCTGATTGAACCGCTGAACCCATGCTCAAGAAATCCGAAAACCTTTCTGCTCCGCAATCGTCGCACCCCGCGTCTCAATGCGAACGGCTTATTTTATGTCCTAGTTAACGGCTATGTAACAATAGAATCGGGAATCGGCATTTTTTTGCGAACGAACCGAGATTTTTCCCAAAAAATTTGCGAGGTTAGCTGAACGCCTCGGCAAACAACAGCGTCTCCTCCGAACTCAGCCGAACAGTTCAGCTGAGCAAGTGAAAAGGGATGACTGCGACCCTTGCGGGCCACAGCCATCCCTTGCTTGAATAAAGAAAGCCGAGCAAAGCCCGGCTTTCTGTTAGAGGCTTTTGATGCAGCCCCTTGGCATATCCGTTGCAGGCGGGTGCTTACGCCAGGTCGCCTGCGGCCTTCACCTTCACGCGGTTAGTGTGGCCAGGGTAGTACTGCAGCGGCACGTCCTCGGCGTCGATGATCTCCACAGTGTCGCGGATGGCGCCGGCTTCCACCGCCGCCTCGATGGCGGCCGTGCGCGCCTGGGCGAGTGCCTCGTCGCGCGGGACCTTGTCGTAGTCGACGAGCGCCTCGTACACGCCGCTCACCTTGGAAATCGCCGAGCCGATGGCGTTGGCGCATCCGGCGTGCTCGGGCGTGACCACCTGCGCCGTGCCAGTCAGATCGCGCGGCAGCACGATGGCGCCGCCGCCCACGAGCACGGTGTCAATCGGGTCGCTCGACACCTTCATCACGTCGATGGCGTCTTCCACCAGCTGGCGCATCTCGGCCATGGCGCGCTCGGCGGTCTCCTGCGGGATGCTCTCCACCAGAGCCGGATCGCCCACCTTGGCCATACCCAAGCGCACGGCGATATCGGTCGCGGTCATGGTGTCGCCGCCGAACACGAGCGCGCGCTTCGTGATCTCGTAGCCCACCGAATCCGGGCCGACCGTCACGCTGCCGTCGTCGGCCACGCGCACGATGGAGCCGCCGCCCAGGCCGATGGACACCACGTCGGGCATGCGGAAGTTCGTGCGCACGCCGCCGATGGTGACGGCGACGCCGCTCTCGCGCGGGAAGCCGTGGGAGAGCACGCCCAGGTCGGTCGTGGTGCCGCCCACGTCAACGATCAGAGCATTTTCCATGTGCGACAGGTAGCTTGCGCCGCGGATGGAGTTCGTGGGACCGCATGCGATGGTGAGGATCGGGTAGCGGCGCGCGTGTTCCATGGTCATGAGCGTGCCGTCGTTCTGCGACAGGTACACCTCGGCGTTCGTCACGCCCTTGTCACGCAGGCTGGCAGCGAAGCCCTCGGTGAAGCGCTGCGCGACCTCAAACAGCGCGGCGTTCAAGATGGTGGCGTTTTCGCGCTCGATCAAACCCATGGACCCGATCTCGCTGGAGATGGACACATGCGCGTCCTCGCCGAGCACCTCGTGCGCGATTTTCGCGGCGGCCAGCTCGTCGTCGTTGCGCACCGTGGAGAACACGCAGGAGATCGCGACGCTCTTCACCTTGCCGCGCACGCCCTCGAAGAACGCGCGGCAGCCTTCTTCGTCGAAGGGAGCCAGGCGCTTGCCGTCGTATTCAAACCCGCCCGTGATGATGGCGCTGCCCACGCTGACGGCGGCGATGTCTTCGGCCCAGTCGACCATCGGGGGAATGCCGACGGAGGCCGGGGCGCCGATGCGCAGGATGGCGATGGGCGCTAGGCCCTTGCGCTCGACGATGGCGTTGGTGCACTGCGTCGTGCCCAGCATCGCCTGACGGATCTGGCTGCGGTCCACCTGCGTCTGCTTGAGCAGCTTCTGTACCGCGCCCATGATGCCCTCAAAGATATTTCCCGAAGTGGGATACTTGACCTCGGCGATAACCTTCAGATGTTCGTCGATAAGGACGGCGTCCGTATTGGTGCCGCCCACGTCGATGCCCAGCTTATACATTTGCCGCACCTCCCTTGACGCGCTCTTCCACGGGGATATAATCCGCGTCGATGCCGAAATACCTCGGGCCCACCAGCTCAAGGC
>NZ_DBFSAP010000012.1:0-27839 GCF_048412355.1 Ellagibacter sp. | reverse complement strand
TCTTTTTGCCAATCTGCATTATAGCAGATGGGAGGCTTATAACTCACCCAAGCTGAAACCTAAGCGAAAGTCATTATCTGTACAATACCGAATGAAATGCCTGCATTTTACCGAACGGAAAGCCTGCAAACCGACTATAGCTCACCTGCTTTTTCGGCATAGAGCTTGAAAAGGTGGGCAACAATCTTCTCCTCGTCGCCGTTGAAGTCTACGTCGTAGGCGGCTTCAACTGCAGCGTCGAGTTCCTTGTGCGCAGAGAGCAGGTCAGTTGGCATTTTGTCGGGGTCGTACAGGTCAGCGAGCGTAGCACCAGGGTGTGCTTCGCGGGCATTCAGGACGCCTTGGGCGCAGGACTCGATAGCTGCGCGCTGTTCGGGCGTAGAATCCGGCCAGATGAAGTTGTTGTAGACGATACCGCCCGAATAGCGGTAGTCACTCTTGAGCCGCCCAGCCACCGTTCTCATCCAAGCGTTATGGAATTGCGAGTGGAGGACGCCGAAGTGATATAGGGTGGCATCGGGAATCAGGAACACCAGGTCGCTGCAGAAGGTTTCGGGACCGATGAACCCGAGCGGGATGTAGCGCCGCCGCTCCGAGGAAACTTTGGGAACGAGGACGGAACTGCCCTTCACTATTATTTCTGTGCCAAAGTGCTGAGGCGATTCGGCGGCTTTCAAGGTCTGCCTTCTTTTACTTGATAGCCGGTAGTCGCGTACGGCATTAGCCCTCTCCTGGCAGCACGGCATCGCAGCCATGTCCGATACGGAAGCATTTCCGAGCCATAGACACCATCGAGTTTCGCCATGGAGAAACTCGCGCGAACCGAGCCAAGGGTGAAAGAAACGTGCGGCAGTAGGTTCGGACGCCAAGAAGCCTTCCTTCTCCAATTCAGTGAATAGGTAGTTGCCGCCATCAATTGGCTGTGAACCGATTCCGATTTTAGGCACGTCGCATAGCGGCTTGCTGCGGTTCCATACGAAAACGCTCGGCGCATCCGCCAGGTAAGCATTGATGCTTCGCGGATGCTGCTGTTGGATTTTAGCGGCAGGAAGTCGAACTCCCGCAAAAGGATCTCCTACGTGGCCTCCATCATCTGCTCCTCGGCGATCCACAGCGCCGTTTTCGCCACGCTCACCGCGAAGTCGTTGATCTCGATGCCGTAGAACTGGTTGATGGAAACTTCGATGGGCTCAGCGTCCCCGTCGAGGCCAAAGCCCATCTGGTCGCCCTGCAAGTCCTCTATCACGCGGTTCTCCAGCTTGCGCAGCGACAGATAGCTTAGTGTTCATGCGCAACCGCTTCCGCTCCAGTTTTTCACTGGCACAATTCTACCCCTCCGTACATTTCGAGAGGCAGAGTTGCACGAGATTGCGCGATTCGGCAACTTACGCCCCATCCGCGCAATCGGGGCACAGGCCGGTGAAGATGATGTCGAAGCCCTCGATCTGGAAGCCGTGGGTGTCGCGCACGCTTGAAAGCAGGCCCTCGCTGGGCATCTCGACGTCGTAGACGACGCCGCATTCGCGGCAGATCGCGTGGTAGTGGCAATCGCAGCGAAAGTCATAGCGGTCGGCACCGCCCGCCACGGGAATATGGAGCACCTCGCCCTGCTCGGTCAGCACGTTCAAGTTGCGGTACACCGTCGCCCGCGAGATGCTCGGGTGCTTCTCGCGCACCGCGTCGTACACGTCCGCAGAAGTGGGATGGTTGTGAAGCGAGCGAACTGCCTCGAGCACAAGCGCTCGCTGTCGCGTGTTCCTCGTCGCCGCGCAACTAGCAGCACCCGCTTTCGCCGTAACCTTCGATACGTTCGCCATTTCGCCTCTTTTCAAGCTTGCTAATCGTAATCTTAATAGGAGTATATATCATTAACAGAACCTTTACGCAAGCATGATGAAGGCTCCGACGGAAAATCCATCGGAGCCTTCTGAATTGGAGAACTCAAGCTGTCGCGCGAGCGCTTGTCGGGCCTATACCGCCGACTCTCCGCGCTCATCGGTGCGGATGCGGATGACCTCGTCAATCGGAGCGACGAAGATTTTGCCGTCACCCACGTTACCCGTGCGCGCCGTCTCGGTGATGACCTTCACCAGCCCGTCGACCTCCTCGTCACCTACCACAAGCTCGAACTTCACCTTAGGCACCATGTTCAGCAGAACCTCGGTGCCGCGGTAGTATTCCTTCCAGCCATGCTGACTGCCGCAGCCGTTGACCTGGGAAATCGTCATGCCGCCAACCTTTGCCGCAAAGAGTGCCTCCTTGAGCGGTTCGAGCTTCTCGGGGCGGACAATCGCAGTGATCCTCTTCATAGGTTTCAACTCCTTCCTTAGAACTCGCCTAGTCAAGACCGATATAGGCAGGGTACGCGGACTCGCCGTGTGCCGCAACGTCGAGGCCTTGCGCCTCTTCTTCCTCGCTGACGCGCAGGCTACCCTTGAAGCACGCCTTCACGATGAGGCCAAGAATCACGTCGCACACGCCGACGAACACGATCGTGATCAGGATGCCCAGAATCTGGCTGCCCAGAAGCGAAGCATCGCCGGTGTAGATAAGGCCACCGAAGTCGGTCCAGGAAAGCTCGGGCACGCAGAAGATGCCAGTGCAGATGCCGCCGACGATGCCGCCAACTGCGTGGCAACCGAACGCATCAAGCGCGTCGTCGTAGCCAATCTTCGCCTTGCAGAAGGAAATCGCGAAGTAGCAGATGGGGGAAACGATGAGGCCCATGACGAGTGCGGCCCAAGGCTCCACGAAGCCAGCAGCGGGAGTGATAACGACGAGGCCCGCAACAAGACCGGTGGCAGCGCCAACGAGGGTGGGCTTGCCGACCTTCACGCGCTCGACGATCATCCAGGAAATGAGCGCCGCGCCAGATGCGACAACCGTGTTCACCAAGGCAAGCGCCGCAACGCCGTCAGCCGCGAACTCCGAGCCCGCATTGAAGCCGAACCAGCCGAACCACAGAAGCGTAGCGCCCAGGGCAACGAACGGGACGTTGTGCGGGCGGTAGCTCATCATGCCGAAGCCCTTGCGCTTGCCCAGAAGCAGGCAGAGAACGAGGCCGGTCAAGCCGGAGGAGATGTGGACAACATCGCCACCTGCGAAGTCGAGCGCGCCGATGGTGTCGCCGATGAGGCTGCCGTCGCCGCCCCAAACCATATGCGCCAGCGGCGGATACACCACGATGGTCCAAATGGCCACGAACGCGCAAATCGCACCATACTTCATACGGCCAGCAAGCGAACCAGTGATAATCGCTGTGGTAATCATGCAGAATGCCAGCTGGAAGACGACGTCCGCCATCGCGGGGTAGCAGTCGTGACTCAGCGCTTCGGGTGCCTCACCAGTGATGTTGGCGACCAGGCCCGTAAGACCGATCTGGTCGAAGCCTCCGAAGAACGGAATCGAACCGTCTCCGCCGTAAGCGAAAGACCAACCGAAAATCGTCCACGTGATTGCAACGATGCCCAAGACGCCGAACACCATGATCATAGTGTTGACAACGTTCTTGCGGCGTGACAGGCCTCCGTAGAAGAACGCAAGGCCAGGTGTCATAAGCAGGACCAGCATCGCGCAAACGATCATGAATCCTGTATTACCCGAGTCAAACATTGCATTTACCTCCTCTGTTTCTAGACGTGCATCTGTATGACAGAAAAGACAATCGCACCTCGAGACGGGCTCAAACGGCGCAATGCCGAGTGTTAACGTTCATTCAAACGCACCGTAACAAACGGGAAGCGCGAGCGAAACAGAAAAGAAATAACCCCAGGTCACTTGGCCTAGGGTTATTGTTTCAAGCGGATTTCAGAGCACCGCTCGCCGATGAGGTGAGGGTTGGTGCCCCGTTCTTGGAGTGCCGCCGCTCGCTTATGGCGCCGCCGTCTCAAGGGCAAGAATCCCTTTTCAGCCTGCATACCCTTCCCATAGCTTTGGCCTCATGGCGGGCCGCAGCACCCGGGTACGCTATCGATGCGGAGCGAATGCCCTCCTCGAGATTCTGGAGCGTGCAGTCAATGACCGTCTCAGCGCCCGCCACGCCCAATCCCCAAGCAGCGGCCTCGGCGACAATGTCAGCTCGCGTAAGCTTTTCGGGGTTTATCACCCCGTTGACGCGCATGGAAAGGATCTCCGTCCGGGGCTCAACCTCGGCGATGGGCACCACGTCATAGAGCGGCGCGAGCGTGGGAACCATTTGCTCGCGGTAGAGAAATGACGTGTTCTTGGCGTGCGCGTCCCAATTTCCAAGCACCAGATTCGCAACGAGCTGGCGTAACAACTCTCCCTTCTCGCTCTCGGGGTCGGGAGAGAACTTCTGCAGCAAGTCGGCGATTGCGGCATACGTTGGATCATCGCCCTTAGGCGCGCTCGCGGCAGCGTACTTACCGTGCGGATCGATTCCAAGCGCTTGGCAAGCGTCCTCTTGATGGAGTCTAACTACACGCTTGGAGACGTCATCGACAATTCTGTCATAGCGTTCGACCACAAGCGTGCCCGGTGCGTCGTCCAAGTCGAGCAGAGCCACCCTAGACGCACGCGCCGCGTGCCCGGCTGCCGTCACGGCCCAGGCCTCGGACTCCGCCAAGCCAGGGTAATGTTCGCTTTCAGGTTTAAGGATATGTGTGCTGGGACTGTCGTCCATCGGCAGCAGGACGTCATCGGCGGTGACGGAGCGCGCGCCCTCGGGAATCGTCGGCATAACAACGCACATCTTCTCCTGGAATCCGCCAAGCGACATGCGAAACAATCCGCTCTCCGCTTGTGGAAGCCGCTCCGTGGCGCTTGAGAGCTTTTCGGCCAACGCCGATGGGGAAATCTTCTCGAGGCGCAATACGCGAGCTCCCTTGCGGCCGCGCTCGAACACCCTTACCGCACCAGCGCACTCCCAGCCTATCTCTGCGAGAAGGCCAATCCAATCGTAGGGCGAGACGCCAAGGCTCCTGCAAATCTCGTCACGACGGCTTCCCTCGGGAAGCAAACCGTTGAACCATGCAGAGGTCTTTGCCTCGCCAAACGGGCGGCCCTTCGCGGGAAACGCCATCGAGAGCACTGGTCTACCGGCGAGTTTGTCGACGACCGCTTGCTCATACTCGAAGCGTCCGCCTTTGCGGTTTTCGACAACGTGTCCGATCAGATTTTCTCCCAGATATACGTCGAGTTGTCTCATTCGGTCACCTTCACGTCCGCGCCTTTGGGAACGATGACCATGCGAAAGCCCAGTTGCTGCAGGTAGCGGTCAACCTTGGACGCCGACACGTTCTTGCCCGTCTCAAGCGCCGAAAGCGTCACCGACGAGAAGCCAAGCTTTTTCGCCATCTCGACCTGTGTGATGCCGCGCTCCCTGCGTGCCTCACGCAAGAACTCGCCAATGTCCTCGTATGAGTAAGCGTTGGTCCACATGCTATGCCGCCGTTCAAAATATATTATATTCATTCTGTTGATAAAAATATACAAAATATTTAATAGTATCGCAATATCGCGAATGATAAGTATTTTGAATCCCCGATGCTGGAGGATGGACTCGAAGGTACGACAAAAGCCCGCGCCTTCGCTACGAGCTCGCCTGAGTATATGCAGGAATGACGAAAAGTCAGCACCTTCTACGCACAAGCATCGCCTGTTGCCCTCGTTAGAGTGCTTCGAGTTTCTCCTGAATGGCAGCGGTGATTCCTTCGGCGTCGAGGCCGAGCTCATGCATGAGGAAGTCAGGGGCACCTTGCATGATATAGCGATCGGGAATGCCCAGCGTGAGCACGGGCACCTTCTCGTTCTGGCGCGCGAGCTCGGCGAGCACCTCTTCCCCGACACCACCTGCGACCACACCGTCTTCGACCGTCACCACGAGACGGGTTTCGGATGCCTTGCGAATCGCCTCAGTATCGAGTGGCTTCACCCAACGCATGTCGACGACGCGAACGGGCAGGCCCGCTTCCTCAAGCACAGCCGCAGCCTCGTTCGCAGGCTCAACCATATTCCCGAACGCGAGGATCGCGATATCGGACCCTTCCCTCACCAGGCGAGACACGCCAGGCTCGTAGGTTTCGGGCTTGTCGGGAACGGGCACGCCGCACGCCTCGCCGCGCGGATAGCGCACCGCGAACGGCCCGCCGAGCGCAAGCGCGGTATGAAGGGAGTTCACGAGTTCCGCCTCGTTGGAGGGCGCAAGCACTCGCATATTGGGAACCATGCGCGTATAGACCAGGTCGAACATGCCGTGGTGCGTCGGCCCATCGGCGCCCACCAGGCCCGCGCGGTCGATGGCGAACACGACGTCGAGGTTCATGAGGGCGTTATTGACGATGAGCTGATCGATGGCACGCTGCAGGAAGGTAGAGTACACGGCGAACACCGGCTTGCGCCCGCCGATGGCAAGCCCCGCCGCCATACCGGCTGCGTTCTCCTCGCAAATGCCCACGTCGATGAAGCGGTCGGGGAATTCCTTCTCGAACGCGGTAAGCCCCGTGCCGCTTTCCATCGCAGCGGTGATCGCGACGATGCGCTCATCGGCGCGCGCCTCGTTCAAGAGAGCCTCGCCGAACACCGAGGTGTAGCTCGGCGCCTTCGCGGGCTTCTTTATGGCCTTGCCCGTGGCGATATCGTAAGGACCCGTACCATGGAAGCGCGTCGGCTCCGCCATCGCGGGACCGTACCCAGCGCCCTTCTTGGTGACCACGTGCATAAGCACCGGGCCGTCGGCCGCCAGGCACGTCGAGAGCATCTCCTTCAGCTCGTGGATGTTGTGCCCGTCAACCGGCGTCGTGCAGACGATGCCCAGCTGCTCGAAGATCATAGAGTGGGGAATGACGAACTGCTTCATCGATTCTTTCGCGTTGCGCCCGAAGTGCATGAGCGCGCTGCCGAGGGCGCCCGACTGCTCCATAGCCTCCTGCACACGGTCGCGCGTCGTGCGATATGACGATGACGTGCGTAAATAGCCGAGGTGCTTCATGAGCGCGCCGACGTTGCGCGAGATGGACATCTCGTTGTCGTTCAAGATAATGACCATGGGAAGCTGGGCCTGCCCAATGTAGTTCAGCGCCTCGAAGGCCATGCCTCCGCCTAACGCCGCGTCGCCGATGAGCGCGACGATCTTGTTCGCGCCGCCCGAAAGCGCCCGCGCCTTGGCAAGCCCGACGGCAATCGAAAGCGAATCGGACGCGTGCCCGGAGGCGTGTACGTCGTATTCGCTCTCGGAAGGCTTCGGGAAGCCGGAGATGCCATGGAACGTGCGCAGCGTATCGAAGCGATCGCGCCGCCCCGTCACAAGCTTGTGCGCATACGATTGGTGCCCCACATCGAAGATGAACTTGTCTTCAGGGCAGTTGAGAAGGCTGTGAACTGCAAGAATAATCTCGACCGCGCCAAGGGACGACGCCACATGGCCACCCGTTTTAGAAGTGGTGGTGATGATCTGCTCCCTGATCTCGCGAGCGAGAATCGAGAGCTCATCATCGGTGAGAAGTTTCAGGTCGGCAGGTGAATCGACCACGTCAAGTATGCGCTTATTCGCCATGATGCAAGAACTCCTCTTTCCCCCTCGCGCCTTCGCCGCAAAAGCGGTGCTATCGCGCAGCCGACGCCGCCTCGTCTTGGCGTGCAGCTGCCGCCTCGCCCTGGGAAGGCGAGCTTTGATCGTCGGACGCGTCGGCACAGTTGGCCTGTTCGCCCTGTTCGGTTGTGAGGTTTACAGCATCCTGCTCGAGAAGCTCCTCGGCGCCTTCCTCAGACAGATCGCATGCGGAAAGGCCGAGCTTCACCGCCTCCTCGTAGAGCGCGAGCGCCTCGTCAAGCGAGATGCCGGGCGCGCTTACCGCCTCGACAATTTCATCGAGGCGGTCGCGAACCTGATCGTACGATGCAGCGTTAGAGTCCGACATTCGCCGGCTCCTCGGGAGCGCAGGTCGGTTCCTCTGCTGCGCAAACCGGCTCTTCGGGCGACACGGCGTCAGCCGAGGTATCCTCGCCTTCTGCCACGGGCGCGTTCTCAACGGCGCCTTCCGCTGCGGGCTGCTCGCCAGCGGTTTCAGCTACAGAATCTTCTTCATTGGTCGGAAACGCGTAGGCCGCCAGGGCCTCTTCCTCGCGGCGGCGAGCCGCCTCGGGATCTTTCGCGTCTTCCTCGAGCTGGCGCGCGATGCGGCCCAAAACGCCGTTCACGAAACGAGGCGACTCGTCCTCGCCGCCGAAATCCTTCGCCAATTCGACCGCCTCGTTGATGGCAACCGAAACCGGAACCTCGTCGACGAAGAGCATCTCATACGTCGCCAGACGAAGGATGCAGCGGTCGACGATGGGCATACGGTTGAGCTTCCAGTTCTCGGAAGTCGAATTGAGACGCACGTCGATGGGAAGCATCTTCTCGTCGACGCCCTCGATCAGCCCGATCGCGTAGTCCGAAAGCGACTTGCCGTCGTCTTCGAGCACGAGGCCCGAATCGAGCAAATCGGACGGGCGCGTGCCCTTTATTTCACTGGTATAGAGCACCTGGAGCGCGCTTTGACGCGCAGCGGTGCGTTCATGTCGTCGTGATGCCATTGATCTCCTATTCGGCGAACTGGATGCCGTCGATGTAGACATCGACCGAGGCAACCTCGACGCCGACCTGGCTCGCCACCGCATCGGCCACAGCCTGGCGCAAGCTGGATGCGACCTCGGGAAGCACGAAGCCGTAGTAGACCTCGATGCGCACGGCGACTGCCAGTTTGTTATCTTCGTTTACGGTGATTTCGATTCCCTGGGTCGACGGCTTCTGGCCGAACACGGCACGGATGCCGCGGCCCTGAGTGCCCGCCGAGCCGACGCACGCAACGCCCTCGACCTCGCTGACCGCAATGGACACGATCGTTTCCACAACGCCCGGGGCGAGCGCCATACCTTCGACGTTCAACTCACTCATAACAAGTCTCCCATCTGGGTCTCGATGAAGTCAGTCGTGGCTTCACCCGCACGGAACACCTCGTTGTCGAGCACGCGACGGTGGAACGGCAACGTGGTGGCGATGCCTTCGATCTTGAACTCGTCGAGCGCGCGGCGACCGCGTGCAAGGCACTCCTCGCGATCCTGCCCGCTCACGATGACCTTCGCCACCATGGAGTCATAATACGGCGAAATCGAGGAGCCTTCATGAACGTAGGTTTCCACGCGCACGCCCGGGCCCATCGGAGGCTCGAAGCGCGTGATCTTGCCCGGGCACGGACGGAAGCCATGATCGGGGTCCTCGGCGTTGATGCGGAACTCCATCGCGTGGCCGAAGGGGGTGAACGGGGCGCGATCGGCGCAGCTCATAGGCTCGCCAGCCGCGATTCGCAGCTGCTCTTTGATGATGTCGGTGCCCGTGATCTGCTCGGAAACAGGATGCTCGACCTGCACGCGCGTGTTCATCTCCATGAAGTAGAACTTGCCCGTGGTGTCGAGCAGAAACTCGATCGTGCCGGCGTTCTTGTAGTCGACCGCGCGCACCGCTTTGATGGCTGCAACGCCCATCGCGCGGCGCAGCTCCTCGGTAAGCGCCGGGGACGGAGCCTCCTCGATGAGCTTTTGGTGGCGGCGCTGCACCGAGCAGTCGCGCTCGCAAAGCGCCACGTTGTTGCCGTGGTTGTCGGCGAGCACCTGCACCTCGACGTGACGAGGGCGCAGCACGAGCTTCTCGAGGTACACTCCGTCGTTGCCAAACGCCGCACCCGCCTCGGCGCGGGCGGCCTTGTAGTGGGACTCGAGGTCGGCCGGGTCGTGCACTTCGCGCATACCCTTGCCGCCACCGCCTGCCGTGGCCTTGATGAGCACCGGGTAGCCGACTTCCTCGGCGAAGGCGCGCGCCTCCTCAACGGTGTCGATACAACCGTCGGAGCCGGGCACCGTGGGGACGCCGCAGGCCTTCATGGTCTCGCGAGCGGAGGACTTGTCGCCCATGCGCTCGATGCACTCGGCGGAAGGGCCGATGAACACGAGGTCGTTGTCGACGCAGGCGCGGGCGAAGTCGGCGTTTTCAGCCAAAAAGCCGTAGCCGGGATGGATCGCCTCGGCGCCGGTAATCTTCGCCGCCTCGATGATGTTCGACATCACGAGATAGCTTTTATTCGCCTGAGCAGGTCCGATGCAAACCTTTTCGTCAGCGTAGCGAACCGGGTAGGTGTCCTCGTCGGCGGTCGAGTAAACCGCCACGGTCTTCACCCCGAGTTCCTTGCAGGCACGCATGACGCGCAGCGCAACTTCCCCGCGATTGGCGATGAGGATCTTCTTAAACATTATGACTGCTCCGAGACAAGCGGGGTCTTCGCATGCGGCTCGATGTAGAAGAGCACGGTGCCGAACTCGACCGGGGTGGCGTCCTCCACGCACACTTCGCGGACGGTGCCCATCTCCTCGGCGGTAATCTCGTTCATGAGCTTCATTGCCTCGACGATGCACAGCGTCTGGTTGGCGGCAACCTCGTCGCCCACCTTGACGAACGGCGGCTCATCGGGAGCGGGAGCCGCGTAGAAGGTGCCTACCATCGGCGCCTTCACGGCATACCAGTTGGCGGGGTGCTCGCTCTCCTGCGCGGGAGCGGGCGCCGCAGGGGCGGGAGCCACGGCGGCGGTGGGAGCTGCAGCGGGGACGGCGGCTGTCGCAGGGGCGGCCACAGCCTGGCCGGGCATGCGCACTGCGATGCGAGTGCCTTCCTCCTCGACTACGATTTCGCCGACGCCGCTTTCCTCGGCAACGCGAACCAGCTCGCGAATCTGATTGATATCCACGTAATCTTCCTCCTTGGTACCGCTCGATTCCTGCTCGAGCAAGAAGTCAACCTTCTCGGACGTGCGGTGCTTGCTCAGGTACGTGCGCGCCTCGTTGGGGAACAGCGCATACATGAGGACGTCCTCCTCGCTCTGCGCGAGGTCGCCGATTTCTTCTGCCACCTCGTCAAACGTCGTGGTGACAAGAGAGCCGGGCGCAATATCGGGATCGAGGACGTCGGAGTTGCCCACGACCTTCTTCACGATTTCTTTGTCCATGCGGCCGGGCGCCTTGCCGTAGTAGCCGCAGATGTAGTCCTTCATCTCCTTGGACACGACGCTCCAGCGCTTGCCCGTGATCACGTTGAACACGGCCTGCGTGCCCACGATCTGGGACATCGGCGTGACGAGCGGCGGATAGCCGACTTCGGCGCGGACCTTCGGGATTTCGGCCATAACCTCGCCCAGGCGGTCCGTGGCGTTCTGGATTTCCAGCTGGCTCATGAGGTTCGACATCATGCCGCCCGGAACCTGGTGGGAATACACCTTCATGTGCGTGAGCGAGGAGACGCCGCGCTTGTAGTGGCAGCGCTTGCGCACGCCTTCCCAGTATTCCGCAATCTCGAACAGAAGACCCAGGTCAAGACCGGTATCGTAACGGCTCTCCTGGAGCGCCGCCGCAAGCATCTCGACGGCGGGCTGGGAGTTGCCGAAAGCGAGTGGCGCGGTCGCCGTGTCAACGATCGCGGCACCGGCCTCGGCGGCCTTGATGTAGTTTGCCGGGGCCATGCCGCCGACATAGTGGCAATGCAGGTGCAGGGGCAGGCCGATTTCCGCATTGAACGCCTTCACGATGCGCTCGGTGCGATACGGCGTGAGCATGCCCGCCATGTCCTTGATGCAGATGGAGTCGGCGCCCAGATCCTTGAGCTGTTGACCGTAGTCAAGGAAGCTGTCAAGCGTATGAACAGGGCTGATGGTGTAAGAAATCGCACCCTCGAAATGTGCGCCGCACTCCTTGATAGCGTCGGCGTTGTCCACCACGTTTCGAATGTCGTTCAGCGCATCGAACACGCGGAACACATGGATGCCGTTTCGGTTGGCCGCCTTGATGAAGCGGTTGCAGATCTCGCGCGAGTAATGCTTGTAGCCAACCAAATTTTGCCCGCGAGAGAGCATCGAAAGCGGCGTGTTCGGGGTGTTCGCCTTGATGGAGCGCAGGCGCTCCCAAGGATTCTCGTCGAGGAAGCGGAGGCACGTATCGAACGTTGCGCCGCCCCAAGCCTCGATAGCCCAATACCCTACTCGGTCCATCTTCGGCAGAATCGGCAGCATGTCGCCAATCTGCATGCGCGTGGCCCACAAGCTCTGCTGGCCGTCACGGATGGTGGTATCCATAATTTGAAGCCGTGGCATGAACTCACACCTCCTTCGGTTGTTTAAGTCAAAGAACGAAATCAGAATTATAGGAGAAGGCCGCTCAAACGGCCTTCTGGCATCCGAATTTCACGGACAAGCAACACATGAACGGGTAGGCGGCGCGGGCGTATGGAGCAATGAGCGTAGTTCGTGCTTCACTGGGCGGGTTGGGCAAACTCGGCTGGGCGATTGGCGAGCCTGGCTTTACTATGCGCGGCTCGGGAGCTCGACGACCGACTTCGCGAGCACGTGGCCCTCAATCGCACGGCGAAACTCGTTGAGGTAGTACCCCTCGGAAAGCCCCAGCTTGCAATCGAGCGCGTAGACGGCGAGCGTGTAGACATGCGTCTTATCGGGCGGCTGGGGGCCGCAATAGCGATTGAATACAGCAGGATTCGAGCTGCCGTGCGCCATCGGCGACCAGTTGGAGTTCGCGCCCTGGGTGCACGCAACGGCGCCCGTGCGCGAGGCATCTTCGGGAATAAGCGTTATCGACGGGTCGAAATCGCAGGCCAACCAGTGAATCCAGCAAAAGCCGCCCACGGGAATCGCGTCGAAGTCGATAAACGCAAGCGCAAGCGAGGCGCTACCTTCGGGCACCTCCTCTATATGGATGGGGAAAGAGCGCACGGGAAAGCCCTCGAGCCTGTCAGCCTCAGGCGCGTACTTCCCGAATCGATCGGACAGCAGATTCCCTTCAAGCTCGACGCTCACACGCATGGCAGGACCCCTTTCGTTCGACGGCGTGACACTGCGAGTGTACCACGCGCGGCGCCGCGAAAAGAGACGCTACGCAAGCCCGAACGCAAGCCCCACGGCGCGGATGCAGAACGCCACGACCCACGCGACGACGCACTGGGACACCACGAGCTTCGCCGCCGTGCGGCCGTTCGTCTCCTTCTTCACCGTCGCGATAGCGGCTACGCAGGGCGTATAGAGCAGCGTAAACACGAGGAACACGAACGCCGTGAAAGGCGTGAACACCTCTTGCAGCGCCGCGACGCCGCCACCGACGAGCACGGTCAGGGTGGACACGACGCTCTCCTTGGCCATAAATCCGGTGAGCAGCGCCGTCGATGCGCGCCAGTCGCCGAACCCGAGCGGTGCGAACACCGGGGCAATCGCGCCGCCGATCAAGGCGAGCAGGCTCTCATCAGCGCTTGCCGCAAGACCGAGCCCCGCGTCGAAGGTCTGCAGGAACCAGATGGCGAGCGTCGCGAGGAACACGACGGTGAACGCCTTCTGGATGAACCCTTTCGCCTTGTCCCATACGAGGCGAAGCACGCTTTTCGCGCTGGGGAGGCGGTAGTTGGGAAGCTCCATCACGAACGGCACGGGCTCGCCGGTGAATTTGAACCGCTTGAGCGCAAGCGCGTAGAGGACGCCTGTCGCCATGCCGAGCAGATAAAGGGCAAGCACCACAAAACCGCGCATCTCAGGTGGGAAGAATACACTTGTGAGCAGGCCGTATATCGGAAGTTTCGCACTGCAGCTCATGAAGGGGACAAGCAGGATCGTCATCTTGCGGTCGCGCTCGCTCGACAAGGTGCGCGAAGCCATGATTGCCGGTACCGAGCAGCCGAACCCCATAAGCATGGGCACGAAGCTTCTGCCCGAAAGGCCAAGACGGCGCAGCGGCTTGTCCATCACGAAGGCCACGCGCGCCATGTATCCGCTGTCCTCAAGAATGGACAAGAACAAAAACAGCGTGACGATGACCGGCAAAAACCCGAGGACGCTTCCCACGCCGCCGCAGATGCCGTCGGTCACGAGCGAGCTTACGATCGGGCTCACCTCCGCCGCGGCGAGCGCGTCGCCGATGGCGCCGATCACGAAATCGATTCCCGTCTGCAGCCAATCCGACAGCCAGGCGCCAAGCCAGCTGAACGTCATGAGGAACACGAACCCCATGATGAGGATGAAACACGGGATGGCGGTAAAGCGCCCGGTTAGAATGCGGTCGGCCGCCACGCTGCGGACATGCTCGCGGCTCTCGTGCGGGCGGACGATGGTGCGCGCGCAAAGGCGTTCGATGAACGAGAAGCGCATGTTCGCAAGCGCCGCCTCGCGGTCGAGCCCGCCTTGACGCTCGAGGGCCTCGATGAAGCCGGTGAGCGCCTCGCGCTCGCGTTCAGGGACGGCGAGCTCGCTTTCGATCAGCGGGTCGCCCTCGACCATCTTCGTCGCGGCGAAGCGCACGGGCAGGCCCGCCGCCTTCGCATAGGGATCGATGAGGTGCATGAACGCGTGAACGCAGCGGTGTACCTCGCCGAGCGGATCGCCCGACTTCTCTCCCGCGGGGCAAAAATCGATGTACCCAGGGACCTCGCGGTTCATCGCAACGTGCATCGCGTGATCGATAAGCTCGTCGATGCCCTGGTTCTTCACCGCAGAGATGGGCACGACGGGAATGCCGAGCGCCGCCTCGAGCTCGTTGATGCGCACCGAGCCGCCGTTCGCGGAGAGCTCGTCCATCATGTTGAGCGCGAGTACCATGGGGATGTTGAGCTCCATCAGCTGCAACGTGAGATAAAGGTTGCGCTCGATGTTGGTCGCGTCGACGATGTTGATGATCGCGGTGGGCTTCTCTTTGATGAGGAAGTCGCGCGTCACGACCTCCTCGTTCGAGTACGGCGAAAGCGAGTAGACGCCGGGAAGGTCGACCACCGTCACCTCGGGATGGCGGCGCAGCTGGCCCTCCTTTTTGTCGACAGTGACGCCGGGGAAGTTTCCGACATGCTGATTTGCGCCTGTGAGCTGGTTGAATAGCGTGGTCTTGCCGCAGTTTTGGTTGCCGGCGAGCGCAAAGGTAATCGGCGCGCCCTTAGGCAGAGGCTCACCGAGGTTGCGGATGTAGTCGTCGCCTGTCGCGCTCACCTCGCCGATGCCGGGGTGCGCGGACGCGCGGGGTAACGGTTCAACGGGAACAGGCATCTGAGGAAGGGATTCCGCAGGCTCGATCAGGGCGAAGCGGGCGTCGTCGAGGCGCAGCGTCAGCTCGTAGCCGCGCAGCTCGATCTGGATAGGGTCGCCCATCGGGGCAACCTTGCGCACGCGCACTCCGATGCCGGGCGTAAGCCCCATGTCGAGCAGATGGCGGCGCAGCTCGCCGTGGCCGCGCACCGCCTTGATGATCGCGCACTGCCCCGCCTTCAGGGAATCGAGCGTTGGCCCGTCATTTGGCTCATGCTCGCGACCTGCGGATTTGTCATCTGCGGATGCACCGCTCGAGCGCCCGCCTTCTCCAGGCGCGCCGTCTTCCAGGAGCACTCCCCCGCTTCCCAGCTCGGCCTTCGCCGCATCGTTATTATCCTGCGTCATGCAAACCTCGTCCCCCGTGACTTTCAACTGCTTATCGTTGCGCGTAACGGGCGCGAGCGCAAGAACATCTCCCCGAACGGCCGAGAAATATCCATCGCCCCACGAGTTGCCAAGCGGGAAGTTCCTCGTGCCGAACGGGAAAACTCCTCGTGCCAAGCGGAAAGCTCCTCGCCCCGCGCGCTATCGAGCGGAAAGCTCCTCAAGCATGCGGCGCAGCTCCTTCTGCACGCTGTGCTCGGTGTTGGGACCGATGACCTTGCGCGCGACCTGCTTGATGGCCGAGCGCCCATTCTCCATCGCGATGGGCATGCCGACCATGCGCAAGATCTCGTAGTCGTTCATGGAATCGCCGAACGCCGCGACCTCGTCGGCCGAGACGCCGTGCGCCTCCATGACCTGGCGAATTCCCGTCGCTTTGTTCACGCCGCGCTGCATGACGTCGATCCATTTGCGGCCCGAGGGAGCGAACACGAAGTCCTCCCCCAGCTCGCGGGTGAGCGCGTAGGACATGTCCATGACGGTGCCGTCGCTCACGTACACCGATGCCTTGATGATGCTCGTCTCCGGGGAAGGCACCTCGTAGGCGCGCACGGGATTCGGGAGGTTCTTGTCGATCTCACGCTCGAAAACGGCCTCGTCATCGAGGAGGAAGCTGTTCGTCCGATCGAATAGGGCCAGGTGGAGCACATCGAACATGGTGACCGCGCGGTAGAGACGGCACACGGCGGCATGCGAGAAGACCTCGCGGTCGACCAGCTTGCCGCCGACGACAACCTGCGCGCCGTTCGACGCGACGAAGTCCATGAGGTCGGCCACGGGCGCGAACTGCTCGGAAAGCGTGTCGAAGCGACGCCCCGACGACGCGACGAAGTGGACTCCGCAGCGGCGAAGCCCGCTGATAAGCTCGAACGTTTCAGGCGGGACGTTGCCCTCCGCGTCGAGCAGCGTGCCGTCCATGTCGCTTGCGATAAGCTTGATCATGCAGGTTCTCCTTCTTGCCGGCCCCTTCGCCAGCCTGTTCTCTTCGCGTTTCCAACGCCTGCATTGTAGCGGGCGTGTATAAAGAAACGGTTAAGGGAAGGTCACGGACCGTCTGCGGGCGGCCTCGGAAGGAGCGACGGCGGAGGGCCGACGACCCCAGGGGCGGCCTCGAGCACGGCAACCTCGCGGCGGCCTTGCGGCAACCTCGGGGGCGAAAGGCGAAGGGCCTAGTCGGAGAGTCCCGCGTCCTCGAGCGCGGCGACGATTGTGCGCAGAGCCTTAACGCGCGCGTAGCGTTTGTCGTCGGACTCGAGAATAATCCAGGGCGCGAACGAGGTCGACGTCAGGCGGAACATGTCCTCGATAGCTTCCTTGTACTGGGGATACTTCTCACGGTTGCGCCAGTCGTCGTCGGTTATCTTCCACTGCTTGGCGGGGTTGGACTGTCGCTCCTCGAAACGGCGCAGCTGCTCGTCGGGGCTGACCTCCACCCAGAACTTCAGGAGGATGGCACCCCAATCGACCAGGTCTTTCTCAAAGGCGTTGATCTCGTCGTACGCCTGGATGAGGCGCTCGGGCGAGGCGTAGCCCTCCACCCGCTCCACAAGCACGCGGCCATACCAGCTGCGATCGTAGATACCAACATGGCCCGCCTTCGGCAGGCGCGTCCAGTAGCGCCACAAGTGCGGGTGCGCGAGCTCGGGCGCCGTGGGGGCGGGGCTCGGGAAAATCGTGTAGGCACGCGCGTCGAGCGATTGCGCCACGCGCTTGATGTTGCCGCCCTTGCCCGCGGCGTCCCAGCCCTCGTACATCACCATAAGCGGGATGCGGGCCTGGTACATGTTGTTCTCAAGTCGAAACAGTCGCTTCTGCAGGCTCTTGAGCTCGTCTTTGTACTCCTCGGGCGAGAGCGCGAGCGAGTGGTCGACGCCCGCAAGCGTCGGTGTGTCGTCGATAAGGTGGAAGCGGGAAGTCGCGGGGGCGGCAAAGCGCGGGGGCTGCTTCACGGCGCCGTCCGCGGAAGCCGAGGCGTCTGCGGGGGTCGAGGCGTCTGCGGCATCCGCCGACCTCGCGGCGCTTGCGACCTTCACCGCGTTCGCGGCCTCCTTGCGCGCGAGCGCGGACTCGAGCGCGCGCACAAGCGTCTGCGCGATGACGATGTTCGCGCGGCGCTTGTCTTCCCCGTTCACAAGCGTCCAAGGGGCGAACGCGAAGTTGCTGCCCTCGAGCATGAGGTCGTAGATGCTATAGGCGTACTCGTAGTTCCCAATGCGCTCGAGACGCTTCTTGTCGACGCGCCACGCCGTGGTGGGGTCGGCAGCCAGGCGCTCGAGGCGCTCCCTCTGGCCTTCGGCGGACACGTGGATGAAGAATTTCACGACCTCGTAGCCATCGTCGACAAGGCCGCGCTCGAACTCGCGTATAGACGCGAGGCACACCCCGGCCTCCTTGCGCGCCGCAAGCTGGTCACCTCGGACAGAGCCCTTCTTGCCTTCCTTGCGCTTCGGGTTAAGCCCGCCGAATGCGCGGCACATCGCGCGCTCGGCTGCCACGGAATACCAGCCGCGATCGTAGAAGGTGATCGCCCCGCGCGGTCCGAGCGCCTGCCAGAACTGCTGCATGAAAGGCCAGTACCCGGTGACATTATGCCCGGCGTCCGAGAACGCCCGCGCCTCGTCCACGTCGAAATCGCCCGTCACGTGAACGCTCGTCGCGCGCGCATCCAGGTTGAACATAAGGTCGGAGATGCGGCTTCCCTTGCCCGCGCCGTTCCATCCCTCGAAGAGCACCACAAGCCCTACACCCTGAAGGCGTGCCTGCTGCTGCAACGTCACGAGCCGCTCGATGAGCGCGTCGTGAGTTTCCTTGTACGTGCCCTTATCGATATCTGGTTGATTCAGATTGACCTGGTCGAGCATGGAAAACCTCTTTTCGCGTAAGGTTTGGCGCAGCGTCGGGCGCCGAAGGGTCGGCTTGCCCGGGCACCGCGAAGGGCGCATCGTAGGGGTCGCTCTCGATGATCGGGCACTGCCCGCGCACGAGCTCCGTGAGGGCCGTCTCGAAGGGCTCCTGCGTGCCGTCGAGCATGCGGAACGTGAGGGCGACCTGTGCCGCGAAATCGGCGTCGACGGTCTGGGCGCCGTGTTGGCTGGCAAGGCGTTGAGCCTGCTCGTAAAGGGAGTACGGGACCTCGATCAGCACGTCAATGCACCGCGAGACAGACACGATGTCCGCCGCGGCGATGCCGGCCTGCGTCGCCTGCGTATAGGCACGCACGAGCCCACCCGTGCCGAGCAGGATCCCGCCGAAATACCGCGTGACCACCACGGAGACGTCGGTCAGGCCCGCATGCTGGATAGCCTCGAGCGTCGGCATGCCCGCCGTTTTCTGAGGCTCGCCGTCGTCGGAATAGCGAACGCGACCGTTCTCGCGCAGCACGTAGGCGTACACGTTGTGGCGAGCCATGCGGTGCTCGGTGCGGATCTCGTCGAGGAAAGCGAGCGCCTCTTCCTCGGTTTCGACATGCTGAACAGTGACAATGAAGCGACTCTTCTTCTCGACGATTTCGGCGCGCGCACGACCTTGGGTTGTGCAATACGAGGCCATGCGGCTCCTTTCGTCTTCGGGAAAACTCAGTTTGCCCCATCATAGCGCATGCGTGCAAACGGGCGCACGCGGGGCGAAGACGATGCTAAACTGTCACCCATCAAGAGAAAGGGCGGAACATGGCCGAGAAATCGACGATCGATCAGATTCTGGAGCACAATGCGCGCTTCGTGGAAGAACGCGAATACGAGCAGTTCAAGACGGACAAATACCCCGACAAGAAGCTCGCCGTGGTCTCGTGCATGGACACGCGCCTGACAGCGCTGCTCATGGCGGCGCTCGGGCTTAAGAACGGCGACGCGAAGATCATCAAAGTTGCAGGTGCCGAGGTTTCCCACCCCTTCGGCAGCGTCATGAGATCGCTGCTCATCGCCGTGTGCGAGCTCGGCGTCGAGGACATCATGATCGTCGCGCACACGAACTGCGGCGCGCAGCACATGAGCGGCGAGGGCATGGTCTCCGACATGCTGCGCCTTGGCGTGAGCGCCGACCACATCAAGATGGCGCACCATTGCGGCATCGACTTCGACCAGTGGCTCGCGGGTTTCGGCGACACCGAGGAGGCGGTGCGCAAAAGCGTCGACGTGGTGCGCAACCACCCGGTCATGCCGCCGCACGTGCGCGTCGCCGGCTTCATCATGGATTCCGTGACCGGCGAGCTCATTCGCGTGGCGGATTAGCATCTGCCAAGAGCGCCGGCGCCTCGCAGGTGGACGGCAGGCGCGGGCCCGGCGAGCCTTCCCCCTTCGGCGTTTCGAGCGGGCGAGCCGCTCCCTTCGCCTTATGGGGAAGAGGCGCCGGGTCCGCGTTCCTATTTCCTCTTACGCGGGCGTTGGAGTGCTGCCGCCGTCCTCGCCACGAAACCGCGCGGGGCAAGGCGCGTTGCGAAGACGATCGTCTTTGCGAGCGCACCGGGCACGCAGAGAGCCTTATTGCGGCAAAGCGCGTTGAATCCTTCGCTCGCAACGAAGGGGGCATCGAGCGCGACACGCGAAATCGGGGTGTGAGCTGCATCGGCATTTTCCCAAAACGCCGTGCGCACGGGTCCTGGGCACATCGTGCTCACGTGCACGCCAGCACGGCGCAACTCGACATGGATGGCCTGGGAAAACGACTGGACGAAGGCCTTCGAGGCGTAGTAGGTCGCCATGCCGGGGCCAGGTATGAAGCCCGCCACGGACGCAACGTTTAAGATGCCTCCGCATTTACGCTCGGCCATGTCAGGGGCGAACTCGCCCACAAGCTCGACGAGCGCGAGGTCGTTTGTCAGGATAAGTTCTCGTTGGCGGGCCATGTCGCTTTCCGCAAAGCGCGCATCGTAGCCGAAGCCTGCGTTGTTCACGAGCACATCGACGACAAGCCCCATCTCGCGCACGCGGGCGGAAACCTTCGCCGCCGCGCCCACTTTCGCGAGATCGCACACGATGACGTGGGCCTTTATGTTGTGCTCGAACTCCAGCTGTGCCGCCGCCTCGACGAGACGCTCCTCGTTGCGGCCGACGAGCACCACGTCCATCCCGCGCGCCGCGCACTGCCGCGCAAGTTCGAATCCCAAACCGCCCGCACCGCCTGTGACGAGCGCCGTTTTCCAATCCTTGGTCCCCATAGCTCACAACCTTTCAGTCCGTCGCGTTTACGGCCGTCGGCAATGTAACATCATTGTATGACGCGCGAGGCGAATGCGAGAATAGGCTTCACCACATCTGAGGAATAATTCCTCTTGGGCAATATGGCCAGCATCGAGGGAGAGACTGCAAGGAGCTGGTCGAACCGCTGCAGACGCCAAGCGACGCAACTCCTTAAGTTACCTTGGATATCACGTCATCACGGTCGGGCGCCAGAAAGCGAAGGGCCCCGCCGTCGAATGGCCTCCGAAAGAGGAGGCGATTCGACGAGCGAGGCCCTTCGAGTGTGGCGAACGAAACTGCTAGCTTAAGATGAACATGGCCAAAAACGCGATGGCAGCCACCCACATGAGGGGCTTGACCTCGCGCGCCTTGCCGGTGACCAGCATGATCACGCAGTAGGAGATGAAGCCGAAGCCGATGCCGTTGGTGATCGAGTAGGTCATCGGGATGCCCATGATGGTCGCGAACGCCGGGAAGGCGAACTCGATGCGCGTCCAGTCGATGTTGATGACGTCAGAGAGCATGAGATAGCCAACGACGACGAGCGCGCCGCAGGTCGCGGAGCTCGACACCATACCGATGATGGGCGACGCGAACGCGAAGATCACGAACAGGATGCCGACCACCAGGTTCGAGAGGCCCGTGCGCGCACCGGCGGCAGCGCCCGAAGTGGACTCAACGAAGCTCGTGACCGAGCTTGCGCCCACGAAACCGCCGACGGCGGCTGCGGCGGAGTCGACCATGAGAATCGGCTGGATGTCCTTCACATCGCCGTTCTCGTCGACGAAATCAGCCTGTTCGCCAACAGCAACGACCGTGCCCATGGTGTCGAAGAAGTCGCTCATGAGCAGGGAGAACACGAACAGCAGCAGCGCGGGCTGCAGGAAGACCTGCGCGATAGCCATCGTGTCGGTGCCGGGAATCGTCTGAAATGGTGCCGCGAAGGCCGAGAAGTCGAGCCCGAAGCTCCACGACGAGGGAAGCGGGGTGACGCCCAGGGGAATGCCCGCGATGGTGGCAACAATAATGGAGATGAGCAGGCCGCCCTTCACATTGAGAACCTGGAGCACCACGGCAACCGCGATCGCGATAAGCGACACGATCGCAACCGGCGCCGACAGGTCGCCAAGCCCCAAGATGGTCGACTCGTTGGCGACGATGATGCCGCCGCCCTTAAGACCGATGAATGCGATGAACAAACCGATGCCAATGCCGATTGCATGGCGCAAGCTCACGGGAATCGCGTCCATGACCGCCTTGCGCAAACCGCAGGCAACCAGGACAAGGATTACGATACCTTCAAGAAAAACGATGGCCATCGCCACGCGCCAGTCGACGGCAGCGCCGCCAAGGCAGAGCGTGTACGCCACGATTGCGTTGATGCCCATGCCAGATGCAAGCGCGATCGGTCGGTTCGCGATAAGGCCCATCGCGATAGTCATGATCGCCGCGCCGAAGCACGTCGCCGTGAGCGCCGCATCAAACGGAACACCTGCAACCACCAGCATATTCGGATTCACTGCGATGATGTATGCCATCGCGAGAAACGTCGTCAAGCCGCCGATGATCTCGTTTCCGATCGTGCTTTTGCGCTCCGAAATCTTAAAAAACGAGTCCACTTTCCTCCCTTTCTCTTGCGCCCGCGCGAAAGCGATCAGGCAAGCCCGCACCTGAAGACTCAGCCGCCGAAGCGAACCCAAACTGGCCCTTTCGCGTGAAAACGTTTTCTCAACGGAAGGATTCTAGCATGCTAAAGCGCACACAAGACGCACATAAATGGAAAGCGCCTTCAATGGCGACTACGTCGCACGGTGCGGAAAACGAGGTCGCACCAGCGGTCGCCTACCCCTACCTCAGCTTATCAGCTGCGCACATCTCTGGTACAAGCTCATTCGCAAAATGCCATTTATCGGCCCCTTGGAAGCCCCTTGCAAGCACTCTAATCTTTATCGATGACCGCGACGGTAAACCAGGCGCGTTCGTAGGGACGATAGCGGGTGCCCGATTCCCGCAGCTCGAACCCGTCGCGCTTCGAGAGGTCCTCGACATCGCGCGACATGACGCCGTTTTGGGTCTGCCCCAAAACGACAATCGGACCATGATAGCCATCAAGAATCTCTTCCCAGGAGTTTTTGCAGGTGAGAGTCGGAGAATATGCCTCATACGCCAAGTTCCAGTTTCCTTTTTGCCAATCCATATACGTTTGGGGAATGTCGGGATAGGCAAGCGACGTCAGGCTGATGTAGCCGATATCGGACGAGACGACAAGCGGAGCCTTCCCGTCGTTTTCCTGTGTCACGCGATCGACCGTCTGGCGCACTTCGTCGAGCGCCTCTTGGTTGTCGGAGCTGTAGAAGTCGCCGACGAGGAGCGTCATGTTGAGGGCGGAGACGGAAAGGAGGATAGCGCATGCCGTACCGACGAGTACGCGCGAGCGAATGCGGGAAAGAAGCATTACCGCCGCAAACAGGAGCGGACCGATTGCCACCCCAAGGTAGCGGTAGTACACGATAAGCGAGTCCATCAGGATGGAGGCCGAGAAGGAAATCGCGAAAACGCCCAGGTAGATTGCGAGCGCACAGAGCACGGGGGCAACCGAGTCGCGCGAGGCCCAAACGGCAAGGCGCCGAGAAAGCGAATCGCGCTGGGCGCGGGGGCTTTCGGGCTCGAGGGCGAAATTCGCAGGAAGCTCACCGTCCTCGACGGACCCATTCGCAGAACACGAGCCGCCTTCGTCCGCAGAGCCAACGGCAGCCCGCTCCCCGAAGTCCTCGCCTCCCGCAGCCTTCCCTGTCGCAGCGCACGAGCCGCCTTCCGCACGTTCGCCCGCAAGAACATGCGACTTCGCCAGGCGCACGAGAGACCAGATGGCCCACGCGCAAAGCCACACGAGCGTCGCTGCCAGAAGAGCCCGCCCCACCACCTGGGGCACGGCGCCGTAGTTCCCCTCCAACGCGAAATGCACGAAGCTCGTCCGTACCGGGTACGTCGCGAACTCGATGTAGGTGACGGGAAACACCATGTTCGCCCAGTACGTGTTCGACACAACGCCCATCTGATGCACGAGCACCATAAGCCACGGCGCATAGAGCGCAACCTGGATGACGGCGCTCGCAACGAGTACCCCCAAAGCCGCCGCGCCACGTCGACGGGCGGCTCGATTGATGCAGAAGATGAGCAGCAGCAGGTTCACCATAAAGGCGGACATGGCGCCAAAGTAGTGAAGGTATGCGCTGAACAGGCTTGACACAGCGAAGACAACCCACCACGAAAGCGGCGCACCCGCAAGAAGTCTCTTCCCCTGCGCGCGTTTCTGGACGCAGGCCACAGAGCCTTCGCACGCCGGCTCGCGCAAAGCGCACGCGATGCGCCACGCGGTGAGCGCGCACAGCATGACGGAAAACGTCGCCCACGAGTACATGCGAATCTCGGTCGACATAATGGCGGTATAGGGAATGAACAGGACGAATGCGGTGAACAGCACGCCGGGCTTCCAGCCGAAATCGCGACGGACATGCGTGTATCCAAGGCTTGCAAGGGCGATCGACCCCAAAACCGTGAACAGGCGATACACAAGAATGTTCTGCCCGAAAACCAGGTTGAGGACATGCAGCGCCCAGTAGAAGAGCACGGGGTGCACATCGCCCGAGCCGATGCGCCAAATCTCGGAGAAAGAATGGTTCGCTATGGCAACCGAATAGCTCTCATCGAACCAGATATAGCCATGGAAAGCCCCCACAAGCACAAACGCCGACCCCAAAGCAAGAACGGCAAGATGGAACCAACGAGACGAAAGCACCCCCTGCGCCCCTGCTCCGCTCGCACGCTTCATAAACCCTCCCGAGCAATCGATCCCCAATAACGCACCTGCATGAGAGTACTATTATTTCGTTTGCCTCGCTTGTCTTCAAAAAGATAGCGTTTTGAAGACAAACACCGCGCACGAACATGAAAGGGAGGCTTGTGGCGCTCATCATTCACGCAGACGACTTTGGGATTACCGTCGAGCAATCGAAGGCCATCCTCGAGCTTTCGGACGCATGCGGCGGCCATGGAGCCCTGTCGAGCATGAGCATGTTCGCGAACAGCCCGGCGTTTAACGAATGCGCCGAGCTTGTCCGACCCTTCGTCGACGCGGGAAAGATAAAGCTTGGACTGCACCTCAATATCGTGGAAGGGCATCCTGTCTCCAACCCCGACGACGTGCCGCTGCTGGTGAACGAGCGCGGAACCTTCTCCCATTCCTTTATGGGATACCTGATGGCATCGACACTGCGCACCGGCGACCGTGACGGCATTCGCGAGCAGCTTGCCCGCGAATTCAGCGAGCAGATCAAGCGTTATCTCGAGGCCTTCCCCGACCAGCGTCGCAATCTCCGTGTCGACACGCATCAACACACGCATATGGTGCCCCTCGTGCACGACGCGCTCCTGGCAGCTTGCCGGCGCACCGATTGCTTGGTCACGACCGCACGCCTTCCCGTGGAGCCGATCGGCCCGCACCTTAAGAGCCCGCGGCGCATCGCAGCGATTTCGCCTGTCAACCTCGTGAAAGACGCGCTGCTCGCCCTTCTCGCCCCGCACTGCCGCAAGGATCTGGAAGGGGGAAGCCACGTCGCCGACTTTTCCGGCATCGTGCTCTCGGGATGCATGCAGAAAACCACGCCCGGCCTGATTGCCGACATGGAGGCGCGAGCCGCCGAGCGTGGACGCGATCTCGAGGTGCTTTTCCACCCGATCAGCGTCCCTGTCGAGCAGTGCCTCGATCCCGAGAACCTGCCGTTCGCGCAAGCGTGCGCCTCCCCTAACCGCGATGCCGAAGCGAAGCTGATCGCAAGCCTATCGACGCGCGCGTAGGTCAACCGCCTGGCGGAACGCCAAACCGCGGCGCTTAAGCGGCGCGGCCCGTGTGAGTAGTCAGGGACCGAAGGGGTATTCGCGACGTGCGATTTCCCCTCGCAAGGAGGCTACCGCCGCAAGCGCGCGAGGGCCTACGCGCCGAAAGACGCAAGGCACGTGCGGGCCGCAAATAGCACGCAGGCTGCACGCCGAAAGCGCCTACTCGCCGAGCGCCTCCGCGGCTTCCATCCACTCTTCCTCGAGCGCCTCGATCTGCGCCTCGATTTGCTTGATTTCCTTCTGCATATCGCCGAGCTTCACGTAATCGGAGGGATCGACCTCGGTCATGGCCTGGTGAATGCCCTCAATCTTGCCGTGTAGCGTGTCCATCTTGCGCTCGGCCGACGCCATCGACTTCCGAAGCGCGCGAATCTCGCCGCCCGAGAGCTTCGACGCCGCGCCCGTCGCCTGCTCGCCCGCCGACGTTGAAGGCTGCTTGGAGGCAGAGGCCTTCCCGTTTGAAGAGGCGACCACACCGCCGCGCTCGTCGGTGGTGCGCCCCACAAGTTCCAGATACTCGTCGACGCCGCGCGGCAGATGGCGAATCTTGCCGTTGATCAGCGCATACTGGTTGTCGGTCACGCGCTCCATGAGATAGCGGTCGTGCGTGACCAAAAGCAGCGTTCCGGGCCATCCGTCAAGCAGGTCTTCCACCTGCGCGAGCATGTCGGTGTCCAGATCGTTACCCGGCTCGTCCAAGATGAGCACGTTCGGCTCGTCAAGCAGGATGAGCATCAGCGCAAGACGACGCTTCTGCCCGCCCGATAGGTCACACACCGGCTCGTTCAGGTCATCGCGGGTGAAGCCGAGGCGCTCGAGCAGCTGCGCGGGCGTGGCCTCCTTGCCGTCGAGCATCACGCGGCGCGAATAGCGGCCGATGACCTCTCGCACGCGGTCGCTTCCCAGTTTCACCAGGTTATCGAGGTGTTGCGACAGCACCGCGAACTTCACGGTCTTGCCGATCTTCACACGTCCCGCACTCGGGGCGAGCGCACCCTCAATCACCCGCAGAAGCGTGGTCTTGCCCGCACCGTTCTCGCCGACGATGCCGAAGCGATCGCCAGGGCCGATAATCCACGACACGTCATCGAGCACGGTCTTTCCACCGAGGCGCACAGACACATCGGTCAAGTCGACCACCTGCTTGCCCAAGCGCGCGACGGCCATCCGCTTGAGCTCGAGCGTGTTACGCAGCGGCGGCACGTCAGCGATCAGCTCGCGGGCAGCGTCGATGCGGAACTTCGGCTTGGTCGAGCGCGCTTGCGCCCCGCGGGCAAGCCAGGCGAGCTCGCGGCGCAGCTGGTTTTGGCGACGCTGCTCGGCCACCTGCGCCTGACGGTCGCGCTCGACGCGCTGCTGGATATAGGCGGAGAAACCGCCCTCGAACGGGTCGATCGTGCGGTCGTGCACTTCCCACATCGAAAGGCACACCTCGTCGAGGAACCAGCGGTCGTGCGTGACCACCAAAAGCGCGCCCGTCCCATGTTTCCAGCGTGCCTTCAGATGATGCGCAAGCCAGGTGATGGCGCGCATGTCGAGATGGTTGGTGGGCTCGTCGAGCATGAGCACGTCCCAGTCGCCGATGAGCAAACGCGCCAGGTCAACGCGGCGGCGCTGCCCGCCCGACAGGTCGCCCACACGCCCTTGCCAGGGGATATCGGCCGCAAGCCCAGAGATGATGTCGCGAACACGGGCATCTCCCGCCCATTCGTATTCGGGGGTATCGCCCACCACGGCATGTTCCACCGTATCGTCGTCGGAAAGCGCATCCGCCTGCCCGAGCACGCCCACGCGAACGCCGCGCGTGCGAATTACGCGGCCCTCATCAGGCTCGATAATGCCTGCAAGTAAAGAGAGCAGCGTGGATTTCCCGTCGCCGTTCTTGCCGACGACGCCGATGCGGTCGCCCTCGTCAAGCCCGAGGGAGACATCCTCGAACACCGTTTTCGTGGGGAACTCGACCCGCGCCTTCTCACAACCAAGCAGAAACGCCATACCATTCGTCCTTCGTTCACGGGACACCATACCGGGCATCCCGCCGCATTCAACCTGCACTCGGCTTCATCCGCCGTGCGTTTTTTCATCATGAGAGGATACCGCAAGCGGGCGAGATTCCCAAATAGCGAGGGGTGCGAGTTAAGTTTTGCGGGAAAAGCCGACCGGAAGCCTTGCCGGTGCGACGGGGATCGGGGCGCCGTCGGCGCTGCGGATGACCGCATTCTAGCACGACCTGGCGCGGAAGCGCGCGTTGGACCTCATCGCCCAGGTG
>NZ_DBFSAP010000011.1:0-7877 GCF_048412355.1 Ellagibacter sp. | reverse complement strand
CCCCTCTATTCCCATGGAAAAATAAGGAAATCGCGCCATCTTCGCGCGGGACTTCGAGCGACACGACATATTTCACTTGGCGATAAGCGCGCAGGGCGAAAAGCTCTGTGCGCTTTTGCGTTTTAGAAGACGAGAGCGGTTACGTGAAAGGAAAGCGCATGGACAGGGAACTTCTGAGCGTTGCAGGTGGAACCAAGCCGGCCGACGTGGTCATCACGGGCGGTCGCATCGTTAACGTCTACACGGGCGAGATCTATGACGGCGGCGTGGCGATTAGCAACCAAACTATCGCGGCGGTCGGCGACGTCGACTACTGCATCGGCGAGGGCACGCGCACGATCGACGCCGAGGGCGCCTTCATCACCCCGGGCTTCATCGACGGGCATATCCATCCGGAAAGCTCCGACCTTGCCATCCGCCCCTTCGCGGAAGCCGTGCTCAAGCATGGCACCACGTCCATCATGACCGACCTTCACGAAGTCGGCGTGGTGTCTGGTCTTCCCGGCATCGAGGCCGTGCTTGAGGAAAACGAGATCACCGACCTCAATCTGTACTTCGTCGTGCCGTCGCACGTGCCCTTCTCGCCTGCGCTCGAGACGAGCGGCGGCAAGTTCAACCCCGAGATCATCCGCGAAGCGCTGAAGCGCCCCGACGCCGTTGGCATCTCCGAATGTGTCGGTCCCTACGTTCTCGCCGAGCTGCCCGACCTGCTCGAGTCGCTTGGCGACGTCGCCTCGATGAAGGGAATGACCGCACAGGGGCACCTCGTCGAGATGAAGGGCAAGGACCTCAACAAATGCGTCGCCGCCGGCATCTCCACCTGCCACGAGGGGCTTTCCGCCGACGACATCATGGACCGCGCACGCGCGGGCGTCCATGCGATGCTGCGCGAGTCCTCCGCCGCTCGCACCCTCTCCGACCAGCTGAAATGCATCGTCGGCAAAGATATCGACACCTCCATGATGAGCATCGTCACCGATGACTTGCACTGCTGCGACTTGGCCTCGACGGGACATCTGGACCACCACCTGAAGCTCGCCCTTGAAGCCGGCGTGCCGTTCGCGAAGGCCATCCAGATGGTTACCATCAACGCCGCCCGTGCCTTCGAGCTCACCGACATCGGAGCGCTCGCACCCGGAAAGCGCGCCGACGTGAACATCGTCTCGGGCGACACCGCCGAGGACTTCCAGGTCGTAAGCGTCTTCTCGCGCGGCAAGCAAGTCGTCGACCACGGCGAGCTGCTCGTCCACTACGAGAAGGCAACCCACGACCCCTGCCTGCTCAACACCACGAAGCTCTTGAACCCCATCACGCCCGACAGCTTCAAGATCGCCGCCCCCGAAGGCGCCAAGCGCGTGAAGGTGACCTGCATGGACACGCTCCCGTGGATCCCTGTCACGCAGCCGCGCGAGGTCGAGCTCGAGTGCAAGGACGGCTACGTGGCCTGCGACGTTTCTCAAGACGTCCTCTACATCGCGCAGGTCGAGCGCTATGGCATCAACGGCAACGTCGGCCGCGCGTTCATGGGCGGATTCCACATGACGAGCGGCGCCATCGCCTCCTCGGTCGGTCATGACAACCACAACGTGATCGTCATGGGCACGAACTTCGAGGACATGGCAGTCGCCGTGAACCACATAATCGAAATCGGCGGCGGGCAGTGCCTAGTCGACGGCGGGGAAGTCATCGAGTGCGTGGAATACCCCATCTGCGGCCTGCTCACCGACCTCTCCTGCGAGGAGCTCGCCGCGCGGAAGAGCGCCCTCAACGCCGCCTGCGCCGAGCGCGGCTGCATCATCTCCATCCCGTTCATGTTCCTCTCCTTCATCTGCCTGGCGGCGCTGCCCGCGTACGCCATCACCGACCACGGCTTCATCAACGTGATAACGCTGCAGATCGAAGACCCCATCAAGGGCGTCGTGGAATAGGGCGCACGATGACAAAGACTACACAACCGAGGGCGTTTTACGGGTCATTTTTCCACGCGCCCGAATACGGCAGCTTCGAGTATTTGGAGTGCGCCCTCATAGAAGTAGGGGAAGACGGCGCGATCGAGCGCGTCATCGCGCATGACGACCCCGACCAAGCCGCGGCGCTCGCGAAGGACCGCGAGGCCGGCGCGCTTTTTGAGCTGGGGGAGGGTAGATTCGGGCTGCCGGGCTTCGTGGACATCCACGTCCACTCGCCTCAGTGGCCGCAGGCGGCGCTCGCCCTCGACGAGCCGCTCTACCGGTGGCTCGATGAGCGTACCTTCCCTCTGGAATCAAAGTTCGTGGACGTCGATTTCGCGAAGAAAGTGTACTTTGACCTGGTCGATCAGCTCCTTGCGCGAGGGTCGACCACGGCGGTGTACCTTGGCAGCGCGCATCTGGAGGCAACGGTGGCGCTCGCTGAGATCTGCGCCGAGCGCGGCCAGCGCGCGCTCGTGGGCAAGACGGTAATGGACGACCCTCAAGCGAACCCGGATTACTACCGCGATGCCTCGCCTGAGCAGGCGGTGCGCGACACCGAAACCCTCATCCGCGAGGTGGAGGCCATCGGGAGGAACAGCCGCGCGGGCGCCTGGCCCGTCATCACGCCGCGCTTCATTCCCAGCTGCACCGACGAGGTGCTGCGCGGCTTGGGCAACCTGGCCGGCACCACGGGCGCCTACGTGCAGACGCACTGCAACGAAGGCCAGTGGGAACATGACGTCGTGCTTGAGCGCTTCGGCAAGACCGACCCGTACGCGCTGCGCGACTTCGGCCTGGTGGGGGAGCGCTCCATCATGGCGCACTGCCCCTACCTCACCGAGGAGGAGGGCGAGATGTTCGCCGAGCTGGGCGTCGCCGTCGCCCATTGTCCGACGGCGAACTCATACTTCTCGAGCGCCGTAGCCCCCGTCCAGCGCTTCCGCTCGCAGGGGATCCACGTGGGTCTCGGCACCGACATTTCGGGCGGCTACAGCCCGAGCATGTACGAGAACATCCGCCAGGCGGTGCTCGTGTCGCGCCTGCTCGAGACGGGCGTGAACGCGCAGCTCCCGCCCGAGGAGCGCGGCGGGCTTGGCGAGGGCACGCGGCTGTCCCTTGTGGAGTCGTTCTGGCTCGCCACCGCAGGCGGCGCCGAGGCGCTCGGCTTGCCGCTTGCGACCTTCGAGCCGGGGCGCGCCTTCGACCTGCAGGTCATCGACGTGAAGCGGCCCGATAGCGACCTTACGGGCTTCGGCGTGTTCGACGAGCCGATCGACCGGCTTGCCCGCATCCTCTACCTGTCCACGCCCGACAACGTACGTCAAGTGTTCTCGCAGGGCGTCCTCGTGCGCGATAAGGACGCGAGGTAGGGCGCACGTCTCGGCCGTTTGTGCACGGCCTGTGGTATTATGAATCGAACTGACTGAACACACGCCGCCGCGAGTTTCGCGGCGGCGCTTTTGAGTGAGAAAGAAGCTTCCATGTCGCTTTCCATCGGAATCGTCGGCCTGCCGAACGTCGGCAAGTCCACGCTGTTCACCGCGCTCACAAACAAGGGCGGGCTGGCCGCGAACTATCCCTTCGCCACCATCGAGCCCAACGTGGGCATCGTCCCCGTGCCCGACGCGCGCCTCGACGCGCTTGCGGCGATCGACCATCCGGC
Organism: Ellagibacter sp.; assembly: GCF_048412355.1. Lineage (NCBI taxonomy): Bacteria > Bacillati > Actinomycetota > Coriobacteriia > Eggerthellales > Eggerthellaceae > Ellagibacter > Ellagibacter sp. The sequence continues at coordinate 4,262 of NZ_DBFSAP010000011.1, read as the reverse complement.
CAAGATCGTTCCCGCGACGGTGGAGTTCGTCGACATCGCAGGCCTGGTGGAGGGCGCGAGCAAGGGCGAAGGCCTGGGCAACCAGTTCCTCGCGAACATCCGCGAGACCGACGCGATCTGCGAGGTTGTGCGTTTCTTCAGCGACCCCGACGTCGTGCACGTGAACGGCAAGGTCAACCCGACCTCCGACGTGGAGACGATCAAGACCGAGCTCATCCTGGCCGACATCGGCACGCTCGACAAGGCCATCCCGCGCCTGGAGAAAGAGGCCAAGCGCGACAAAGCCGGTGTGAAGAAGCTCGAGGTCGCCAAGAAGGTGCTCGAGGGCTTGAACGAGGGCCATCGCGCCCGCACGCTCGGCTTGGACGAGGACGAGCAGGCGGCGATCTATGACCTGCATCTGCTCACCATGAAGCCAATCCTCTACATCGCAAACGTCGACGAGGACGCGCTCGACGCCGATTTGGCTGAAATCGACGGGTGTGCGCCGGTGCCCATCTCAGCGAAGGTGGAAGCAGACTTGGCCGAACTCGACCCCGAGGAAGCGAAGGAGTACCTCGAGGCCATGGGGCTTTCTGAGTCGGGATTGGCACGCCTGGTCCGCGAGGCGTACAAGCTGCTCGGGCTGCAGAGCTACTTCACGAGCGGCGAGACCGAGACGCGCGCATGGACCATCCCCATCGGCGCGAAGGCCCCGCAGGCGGCAGGCGTCATCCACTCCGATTTCGAGCGCGGCTTCATTAAGGCGGAAACCGCGAGCTTTAGCGACTACGTGGAGCTCGGCGGAGAGGTGGGATGCCGCAACGCCGGCAAGCTTCGCCAGGAAGGCAAGGAATACGTGGTGCAAGACGGCGACGTCATGCACTTCAAGTTCAACGTATAACAAGATAGGGACGCGAAAGCGTCCCTTTTTGATGGTGGGCTTTCAATTAGCGTTTAGCCTTTAGACGAGGGGCTTTTCCCTTCTACGATGAGGCACCATAAGCCCCACATGCCACATGCAAAAGAGGCAATGATTTGCAGAATCAGCGCTCGATAAGGGACTTGGAAACATTCATCGATCAATTTCGATGAAGCAAATAATACCAGCGCAACGGAGATAAGGATCAGCCCTCTTTTTCGAGCCCTATTGAGCTTTAGATTGCTTACCGTCTTTGCCATGAGCCTTCTTCCTGAAAATCAGGGTGGCGTGGACAAAATCAGTCAATATGTGAGTCGTTCTGATGGGGAAGAAGCCATCGGCGGATTCGTCGTCGACATTTCCCCAGGTCAAATTTTTCGAAAGAAAGTTAGTCTGCCGATACTCCTCACATATCGACTGATTTTGTCCACGGAGAGCCACAGTCGTGAAAGAACAAACAAGGTTCGTAGCGGACAATCTCGTCAGCTATGCTATCTGACTGGTCGCGGATCGCAAGTGCCGGCGACACAGCGGATTTCGACTGCTATGCAACCATTACCCGCCAACAAGGTTCCCGGTGCGGGGCGCGGGCGATGCGAGTCGCCCGCGCCCTGTGCATCTTAACGCTACACGCGCGGAATCTCGAGCATCTTCTGCTTGAGCTCGGCTTCCATCTCGCGCATCGCCGCCTCGGCCTCGGCGCGCTTCTGGCGGCCTTCCGCCTGAATCTGCATGACCTCGTCGAAGGTCTTGATGAGCGTCTCGTTGGTGTTCTTGAGCGTTTCGATGTCGACGATGCCGCGCTCGGACTCGCGCGCAATCTCGACAGTCGAGGTGTGCAGCATCTCCGCGTTCTTCTTGAGCAGGTCGTTCGTCATGTTCGTGACGGCGCTCTGCGCACGAGCGGCCTCGGCCTCGTTCGCAATGCCGAGCGCGAGCACCATCTGGCTTTTCCACAGCGGGATGGTGTTCACGATGGTGGTCTGGATCTTCTCGACGAGCGTGATCTCGTTGTTCTGCACGAGGCGGATCTGCGGCGCTGTCTGCATGGCGATGGTGCGGGTGAGGTCCAGATCGCCAAGCTTCTTCTCGAAGCGCGTGCACATGGCCTCGAGGTCCTGCGCAGCCTGGGCGTCCTCGGCGCGACCAGTGGCACGAGCATGCTCGACAAGCTCAACGAGCTCGCCCTCGCGAACCTGCGCGAGCTTCTTTTTGCCCGCGAGCAAATACATCGTGAGCTCTTTGAAGTACGTGAGGTTCAGCTCGTACATCTTGTCGAGCGTCGCCGCGTCCTTCACGAGCGTCATCTGGTGGTCCTTCAGCTGGTCCACGATCTTATTCACGTTCGCCTCGGCCTTGTCGTAGCGCGTGCGAAGCGACTGTACCTTGTCGACGCCGCGCTTGAAGAAGCCGAACAGCCCCTTCTCCTCAGTGGCGTTGAACCCACGCAGCTCGTTGACGACGCCGGTGATAAGGTCGCCCACCTCGCCCAAATCGTTCGTGCGCACCCGCTCGAGCGCCGATTCGGAGAAATCGGCCATCTTCTTCTGCGCGCCGGCGCCGTACTGCATGATGGCGGCCGAGTCGCGCACATTGATCTGCTCGGAGAACGATTCAACCATCTTCTTCTCGTCATCGGAGAGCATGGAGTCGTCGAGGGCGAGGTCGCCTTCGTCTTTCGCCAGCTCCTCTACCGGCTTGGCGGAAAGAACAGGAGCGGGCGTATCGTCGAGCTCGGGAGTAAGCGTAAGCGTGAGCTCGGGCGTTGCCTTCGATTCGGTGCTGTTTTCCATGACGATACCTTTCTTTGATTCCTAACGGACGCATGCTCGCCCGTTTTCGGTAGGGGTTTGGCTATCGGGCCTTGTCAAACGGGCTTTCGGTGAGACCCTCCTGCGCGAGCACAGTGCGGAGCACGGTGATATCGGACGACACATCGGTCGCCACGTCGCGGAAGAGCGAATCGAGCAGCTTCTCGAACGCAACGCTCAGGCTATCGAGCGCTTTCTCAATCTCGCGCTTCGAGTCGACAATGTTGTCGCTTTGAATCGGCTGAGAATCGAGCTCGCGGTAGGTCTCGAGCAGCTTCACCGTAGTGGGCAGGTAGTAGTCGAGGAGCCTGTCCAGATCGTCGATGAGCTCGGGGTTCTCGGCCGCAGCGTCGAGAATGGCCGTGACCACGTGCTCGATTCGGTCAAGCGTGCGCGAAGTCTCCTCATCGGGAATAGCATCGTTGCCCTCGCGGATGACCGCAATGAACGCCTTGCCGCGGTCTAAAAGCTGCTGCTGCTCGGCGGTGAGCACAGCACTTTCCTTCGAGCTGGTGGATTGCACGAGCGCCTGCTGGCGTTCGGCTCGGCGCGCCTCGGCAAGTTCACGCTCGTGAGTCTCGCTCGCTTCGAGGGTCATGAGGAGCAGACCCGAAGCCTCGTCGAGCGTCGCCTGCTTGAACATGCCCTTCGCGAGCATTTTCCTCACGTTCTTCTGCGCATCCGCAACGCTTTCGGAGCCCCTTTGCGCAAGCTCTTTCACACTGCACGATTCGCGCAGGCCAATGACGTTGCGGTAACGATCGAAGGCGCCCGCGAAGCGGATCTTTCGAGTGCCCGCGAACATGAGCGCACCGCCGAGCACGGCACCTGCGGCAATGAAGGGCACGGCGGCTGCAAGCTTGATAAGGAGCATGATAAGCCCTATGGCGACAAGCGGGATTCCCACGGCGACGCCTGCGACCACAAGCGCTATGCCGCCGCCGCGCTGGGTCGTGGCGCTCGCATAGCGCAGGTTCATGAGCTCCTCTTTGCGCTTTCGTTCCTGAATGAGCGCGTATTGCTCCTGACCTCGGCGGATACCGTCAGATGCCTGCGCAATCCCGCGGCCGATGCTCTCAGCGGCGGCGCCGGCAACACGCTCGATGGTCGACTGAAGGTCGCTGAAATCGCTCGACTTCACGGCGTTTTGCGCAGCGTTTGCAACTTGGTCGGCCATGTTATCTGAAGAAGCCATTGGGCTGCCTTTCCGTGAATCAATCTTTCGGCTTGATTGTACCCGAACGCCCGTGCTGAAAGGGGCCAAAGGGCGCGCCGTAAAACCTTTTTTACCAAGTCGTAGGAAACGAAGCGACGGGCGCGACCAAACGCGAACGCAATATTCAACAAATGGGGTGTAATTCGAGACCTCACACGATACAATAGGTGAAACCTCAAGCAGCCGCGCTCTTAAGGAGACCAGCTATATGAAGTCAAGGGCTAAACCGTAGGTTTTAGAGAACAATTTATTATCCGAACGTTGCAGCTTGAGAACCGAATATCGAATGCTTTCGGGCATGGCGAGGCGGGCGGCGCCGCCGCCTGGAGGGGCT
>NZ_DBFSAP010000010.1:0-2668 GCF_048412355.1 Ellagibacter sp. | reverse complement strand
AGCCCCTCCAGGCGGCGGCGCCGCCCGCCTCGCCATGCCCGAAAGCATTCGATATTCGGTTCTCAAGCTGCAACGTTCGGATAATAAATTGTTCTCTAAAACCTACGGTTTAGCCCTTGACTTCATATAGCTGGTCTCCTTTCGCTTGGTCTACCCGCCGCGCGTTGTGTAATTTGGAGGATAGAGACATGCAACCAATAGAATGATGCCATTATAGCGACGAAATGCTCATTTTCACGAGGCCTCTTCTTTTTTCGTTGCTGTTTTGCGATGTTGTTGGAGGGCATGCGCGCGTCTTTGCGGTGCGGTATCATGACGAAAGCTTGGACCCTCCGAGAAAAGAGTGATTATGGCAAACAAATCTCTGGCGAAGTCGCCCATCGAGCTTACGATCTTGGTCACCGGCGGCGCCGGATTCATCGGCTCGCACACCTGCGTCGAGCTGCTTGCTAAAGGCTTCAACGTCGTTATCGTCGACGATTTGAGCAACTCGAGCGAAGTCGCCGTCGAACGCGTGCGCAAGATTGCCGGAGTCGGCGCCGATCGATGCGCGTTCCACGAGGCGAACGTGCTCGACCGCGACGCGATGGAAGCCATCTTCTCCGAGCATGACGTCGATGCGATCATCCACTTCGCCGGTTTCAAGGCGGTGGGGGAGAGCGTGCAGAAGCCGCTCGAGTACTACTGGAACAACATCGCGGGCACGCTCGTCCTGTGCGATGTCGCGCGCAATCACGGCGTGAAGAACATTGTGTTCTCCTCGAGCGCCACGGTCTATGGCGAGCCCGAGTTCGTGCCCATTACCGAGGATTGCCCGAAGCATTCCGCCACGAACCCCTATGGGCAGACGAAAACTATGCTCGAGCAGGTGCTCACCGACCTTTACGTGGGCGACAACGAGTGGAACGTCGTGCTGCTGCGCTACTTCAACCCCATCGGCGCGCACGAGAGCGGCCTTATCGGCGAGGACCCGAAGGGTATCCCCAACAACCTGGTGCCCTATGTGGCGCAGGTTGCTGTTGGCAAGCTCGTTGCGGTTGGCGTGTTCGGCGACGACTATCCCACGCCAGACGGCACGGGCGTGCGCGACTACATCCACGTGGTCGATTTGGCGCGCGGGCATGTTGCCGCGCTCGACTGGATGGGCGGCAAGGTCGGCACGGGCGAGCCTTCCGGGCTTGGTTCGATCCAGGGCGAGGCTCAGGCCGACGGCTCGCGTCGCGGTGTGGGAATCTTCAACCTGGGGACTGGTAAAGGCTCGAGCGTTCTCGATGTGATTCACGCGTTCGAGCGCGCTTGCGGCAAGACGATTCCCTACGAGATCAAGCCTCGCCGCGCGGGTGACATCGCGACGAATTACGCTGCTTGCGACAAAGCAAAGCGAGAGCTGGGCTGGGTTGCGCAGTACGACCTCGACCGCATGTGTGCCGACAGCTGGCGCTGGCAGTCGATGAATCCCGATGGCTACGCGACGGAGGCGTAGGCTTTCAGAATCGCGGGGGCAGGCATTGGGCGCCCGCATTGCTTATGCATGAAAAGGGAGCGGCTCCTCAACGGGGAACCGCTCCCTTTGTTTTGCCTCGTTGTTCTTGGGGCTTTACGCCTCCGGTGCGTACTTCAAAAGGTCGGAGAAGCTTTCGAGCATGATGTCCGATCCTGCGTCGCGCATCTCCTGCGCGGTGTGGTACCCCCACGAAACACCAATGCCGCAGGCGCCGGCGCGATGAGCGACCAAGATGTCGTTCGGTGAGTCGCCCAGATAGGCGGTGCGCTCCGGCGTGCTGCCCAGCTCCTCGATGCTACGCAGCAGGCCCGCCGGGTTCGGCTTTCGGGGAATTTCCTCGCATTCGCCGTGTTCCACGTCGAAGAGGCCGGGGAGGCATTGGGCGATAATCTTGTGCACGCCTCCGTCGAACTTGTTGGAGAGAACGCCCAGCTTGCAACCCCGACGGCGCAGCTCGGCAAGCGTTTCGGGGACGTGCGGGTAGGGTGCGGTCAGGTGGTTGTCGTATTCCAGGTTGAAGCGCTTCCAACATGCAACTGCCTGGTCGGCTATGTCTTTCGGGGTGTTCTCGGGCACCGCTTGGTACATGAGCGCGACGAGCCCGTTGCCCACGAAGCTCAAAACCTCGTCGTGCGTTCGCTCGGGAAACCCTTGCTCGCGAAGGGCTTCGTTGGTGACGACGACCAAATCGGGCAGCGTGTCCAAGATGGTGCCGTCGAGGTCGAAGATGAAGGTGTCGAATGATTTCTTGCTGCTCATGAACAAGGTCGCTTCCTTACCGAGAAACCCGCCAAATAGAAAAACCCGCCGCAGCGGGTTTGGTTGAAAGGCAATGCGTGCTCCGTTGCCGTTGGTTTTCAATGGAGCGGGTGACGGGACTCGAACCCGCGAATACGAGCTTGGGAAGCTCGGGCCTTACCACTTGGCGACACCCGCATGCAGCGACTCATTATAACCGCACCTCCTTCAAATCCTCGGTTATTTCAGCAAATCACCATGTAGAGCCATCTAAGCGGCGGCTGGCGGTTAATTTGCAAGTTCATCCGAACACTTAAGTTTCGTTCTCGAACTCAGCCGGACATGTCCGGCTGAGTTCGAGAATTCCTTTCTGGAGGCGAGGGCCGAAGGCCCTCCCGAGAGAAAGGAAGAAGCATGGAGGAAAAG